>NZ_CAOLGM010000118.1:0-15383 GCF_948475835.1 uncultured Escherichia sp.
GCGTTGTGTTGGTAGATGAGTTCCAGCGCGTCGGCATAGCGGTGTTCGCCAAGCAGACGGATGTATTCCGGAATATCTTGCTTGATAGCGCAGGCAGTAACACAGGGGGCAACGTAGCAATCGGTCAGCGGCAGGTCTTCTGCCACTTCAATACGCTCTTCTGGCTTCCAGTGTTTCTGGGTGTATTCCATGGTTAACGCATCTGCTGCCAGTCTGTTCAGTCGTTCGACGTCAACATGGTCAAGTCCCCAGGCGTCGGAGCCTTCCAGCTCGCGCATGCAGGCACTTAAGCGCAAATAGCCGCCAGGTTTCAGCAGGTCGGTTGCCATAGTAATAGGGCGAATACCTGTATCAAAAATATCGCGGATAGTCAGCTGACTGGCACCACCGGAATAAGAAATGGGCAGTTTGCCGTCAAAGGCGCGAGAGAGAACTGCTGCAACATTGATGGAGAGCGGGAACAGCGCACGGCCTGACATATACATCTCTTCACCAGGCAGTGCGCCTTTATTGTTGATGGTGCCGAGAGTGTTAGTCAGTTTTACGCCAAAGCCGAGTGATTTTTCTTTTGCCAGTGCCATCAGGCGTTCCAGCATTTCCAGTGCTTGCGTCAGCTTGAGGTCGTGATCAAATGACTCTTCTTTTAAGCCTATGTAACCGAAACCGCAGACATCGAGGATCTCACGAACACGCGCGTATCCCAGTAAGGTCGGGTTAAGTTTCACAAAGGTGTTGAGCCCTTTTTCTTCCAGCATGTAGCGGCAAATGGCTTCGATTTCATGCGGAGGACAGCCGTGCATGGTGGAGAGGGTGACGCCCTGCACCATACTGGTGGGGATGCGAGCGGGTAAGGCTTGCAAGCTTTCGCGTTTTTCCTGCAATCCGTGGCGGGCTAAAAATGCGTCATCCTGGAGTAATTTATTCAGCGTATCGCGATATTGCGCGAATTTCGGATGGTCAGATGCGTCCATCATATTGTCGATGAACTGTTGCATTGGCGGTTGCTTAATACCTTCGAGGTTGTAACCGACGCTCATATTAAAGATGAACGATTTACCGGAATCAGAAGGCTGGAACATCGCTTCGAGAAGGTGCAGGGCAAACCAGGCTTTGAGGTATTCATCCCAGGCTTTAAGCAGGGTAAATTCGGTAGACCATTCGGTGTTAAAGCACTCGTCTTCGGCATCGATACAGGGCTTTTCCAGCTCCAGGCGGTCAAGAATTTGGACGGTTTTTAGTTCGATGAAGCGTCCGCCAGTCAGCCAGGAAGTGACAATATTTTGCGCGAGCTGCGTGTGCGGGCCAGCGGCAGGGCCGACGGGAGTGGCACAGGTTTCACCGAAGACGCTAACAGTTTTACCTTTTACAGGTGAGTAAAACTGTTGCTCGGGAATACCAAAGATTGAGCGTTGTTGTTGGTATTCATCAAATATGCGCGTCAAAAGTTCCTCAAACGGAATGGGACGCATAATATCCCCCATAACCCTCTCCTTAGCTTATACAGATATCATTGAGTGACCGGTGTTGAGAAATCCGGTGGTTTAGGGGGATAGAGCAACAATCGCACCACTCTTGCCAGGTTTGGCGGGAAATATAAAAAAATGTGAGGCGGCTCGAAACTTAAAGGCTTTTTGTGAATGAACTCACAGGTGCCAAATGAGAATTAAAATCACTCCTGAAAATTATTATTGTCAGCCCATTTATCACTTTTTCTCTTTTCTCAAAATCAGTGATTCCTTATCATTATGATAAAGAGTGCTGGAGAGATTAAATATTTGAACGCAATCGTTTAACTACATTTTCTAAATTTTAGTATACCTTTTTTGCGCTGTAATAAAGTCGTCCGGAGTATCAATATCTAAAATTATTTCTGCATTTTCTATCTCGACGGAATAATGAGCTCCCATAAGGAGTGCCTGACGCATATTGGTGACATTGGGTCGTTGGATTGCCTGCATCAAGCATGGTTTTGACACTAAAATCGGATGGCCGGGGATGCCATTATGGAGTGGCAGTATTGCGCCATCATTTCGTAACGACCAGATTTTTCTAAAAATATCGATGGTGAGGGTTGGCATGTCACCGTGGGTGAGAAAACAATGTTCTGTTTGCACTGCGGGTACTGCGGCCTTTACTGATGTTAGTAAACCCTGCGCATAATCTGGGTTGTGGATAATAGTGATATTGCTCTGGTTCGCATAACGTTCGTGCAGTTCATTACCACGATAGCCGGTGACTAAAATAATTCGGCTACAAAACTGCAACGCATTTTTGATACTTGTATCAAGAATTGTCCCCTGTTGCCAGGGTAACATCATTTTCCATTGCCCCATTCTTGATGATAATCCGGCAGCGGTAATTATACAGTCGATGGCTGACATAGTGGTTCCATTATTTATAGGGGCTAATAACGCCTGATAATTGCGTTACTTCCTGATGGATTAAGTTGGGGATAATTTATCCCAGAGAGGTCATAAAGACTCGTGAAAAGTATAGTTGACCCATCGGCATTAGTCATTGATTTAGGTGCGCAGAAACGTCCCACTGTGATTTCTGTTGTTGGTGCTGGGGGGAAAACCAGCTTGCTTTTTTGGCTGGCAGAACTGCTCCAGGCTAGCGGCAGGCGTGTGTTAATCACGACGACGACACATATGTTTATGCCAACGTCTCACTGGCTCGTGGTTTTCTGTCGTGATCCCGCCATGCTTCCTCATGCGTCTCTTACATCCCCCATTTCATTTTGTTTTCACAGCTGGAAAGCGAACCAGGGAAAAGTGCAGGGATTTACGCCAGAAGCGATTGATGCACTGGTGCAACGACCAGAGTGTGACGTAATTCTCATTGAAGCAGATGGCTCGCGTGGAATGCCGTTAAAAGCGCCTGATGAGCACGAACCTTGCATACCCAAAAGCAGTTGCTGCGTGATTGCTGTGATGGGAGGACATACTTTGGGCGCGAAAGTGAGCACAGAAAATGTCCATCGCTGGTCGCAGTTTGCTGATATTACCGGGTTAACACCTGATGCAACCTTGCAACTGAGCGATCTCGTTGCGCTGGTTCGCCACCCTCAGGGGGCGTTTAAAAACGTACCGCAAGGTTGTCGGCGAGTCTGGTTCATTAACCGTTTTTCTCAATGTGAGAATGCGATTGCACAAAGCGAGCTCCTTCAACCGCTGCAACAACACGACGTAGAGGCAATCTGGCTGGGCGATATACAAGAACATCCTGCAATCGCGCGCAGATTTGTGAATTAGCGGCCCGGGTATTCCGGGTTACTGAAAGGATATCCATTGAGGTTGGTATGAATATTTTCACAGAGGCTGCAAAACTCGAAGAGCAAAATTGTCCGTTTGCGATGGCGCAAATTGTTGATAGCCGAGGCTCGACTCCCCGCCATTCTGCACAAATGTTAGTGCGCGCCGATGGTTCTATCGTCGGTACAATTGGTGGCGGAATGGTTGAGCGGAAGGTGATTGAAGAGTCACTTCAGGCATTGCAGGAACGTAAGCCGCGATTATTCCATGGACGTATGGCTCGTAACGGTGCGGATGCTGTCGGGTCAGATTGTGGAGGTGCAATGTCAGTATTTATCAGCGTCCATGGTATGCGTCCACGTCTGGTGTTGATTGGCGCGGGGCATGTCAACCGGGCGATAGCCCAGAGTGCGGCGCTATTAGGATTTGATATTGCCGTTGCCGATATTTATCGCGAAAGCCTCAATCCTGAACTATTCCCTCCATCAACCACGCTTCTCCATGCTGAGTCGTTTGGTGCAGCAGTGGAAGCACTGGATATTCGCCCTGATAATTTTGTCCTGATTGCCACGAATAATCAGGATCGTGAAGCCCTCGACAAACTCATTGAACAGCCCATTGCATGGTTGGGGTTGCTGGCAAGTCGCCGCAAGGTTCAGCTTTTCCTGCGTCAATTGCGTGAGAAAGGCGTGGCTGAAGAACATATTGCCCGTTTACATGCGCCCGTTGGTTACAACATAGGTGCGGAAACGCCGCAGGAGATCGCCATCAGCGTGCTGGCAGAAATATTACAGGTGAAAAATAACGCGCCGGGTGGGCTGATGATGAAACCTTCTCATCCTTCCGGACACCAGCTGGTGGTGATTCGCGGTGCGGGAGATATCGCCAGTGGTGTGGCGCTACGTCTGTATCATGCGGGTTTTAAAGTGATCATGCTGGAAGTGGAAAAACCGACAGTGATTCGTTGTACCGTGGCGTTTGCCCAGGCCGTGTTCGATGGCGAAATGACGGTCGAAGGCGTTACTGCTCGCCTGGCAACCAGCTCTGCGGAAGCGATGAAACTTACCGAACGCGGATTCATCCCTGTGATGGCAGATCCCGCCTGTTCATTGCTTGATGAACTGAAACCGCTTTGCGTGGTGGACGCTATTCTGGCGAAACAGAATTTGGGAACGCGGGCAGATATGGCACCAGTAACAATCGCGCTTGGGCCGGGCTTTACTGCAGGGAAGGATTGTCATGCGGTAATTGAAACAAATCGCGGGCACTGGCTCGGTCAGGTGATTTACTCTGGTTGTGCGCAGGAGAATACCGGTGTTCCTGGCAATATTATGGGGCATACCACCCGACGGGTGATCCGTGCTCCTGCTGCAGGCATTATGCGATCCAACGTGAAATTAGGCGATCTGGTGAAAGAGGGCGATGTGATTGCCTGGATTGGTGAGCATGAAATTAAAGCACCGTTGACGGGGATGGTGCGTGGCTTGTTGAACGACGGCCTGGCAGTGGTCGGTGGTTTTAAAATTGGTGATATCGATCCTCGTGGTGAAACGGCTGATTTCACCAGCGTTTCTGATAAAGCCCGGGCGATTGGCGGCGGCGTACTTGAGGCGTTAATGATGTTGATGCATCAGGGCGTGAAAGCGACAAAAGAAGTGCTGGAAGTGGCTTAAATGAAAATGGCCGGATGGTATTACCCACCCGGCCTTAAAATTACTGACAAATCACCGTTCCGGTTTTGCCTTCAATCCCCTCTTTCGCTTTGCTCAATACGGTAATCAGTGCTTCACGACCTGCGCGAGAGCGAGCAAACGAGGCGGCAGCTTCCACTTTAGGCAGCATAGAACCTTTCGCAAAATGACCTTCTTCGATAAAGCGTTCAGCATCACTTAATGACAGGCGATCGAGCCACTGTTCATTCTCTTTACCGAAGTTAATGGCCACTTTTTCTACCGCAGTCAGAATGATCAGCATATCGGCATCAATCATTTCTGCTAAACGGGCGCTGGCCCAGTCTTTATCGATAACCGCGCTGGCACCACGCAGATGGTTACCTTCACGAATAACAGGAATACCACCACCGCCAACGGTGATCACCACCTGGCCTGCATCTACCAGAGCTTTAACCGTTTCTTTTTCAATAATATCAACCGGTTTTGGCGAGGCAACAACACGGCGATAGCCGCGACCAGCATCTTCTTTCAGAGTGTAACCCTGTTTTGTCAGTTGCTCTGCTTCTTGCTCGGTAAAGAACGAACCGATCGGCTTGGTCGGGTTGAGGAATGCCGGATCGTTAGCGTCGACTTCGACCTGAGTAACCAGCGTTGCTACCGGTTTATTAATGCCCCGAGAAAGCAGTTCTTCTCTTAAGGCGTTTTGTAGATCGTAACCAATATAACCCTGGCTTAAGGCAACGCAGACAGACATCGGCAGCATTGGCGAGTGCGCTTCAGTTTTTGCAGCAGCTTCAAAGGCCTGGTTAATCATGCCCACCTGCGGCCCGTTACCGTGAGTGACGATGACCTCATGTCCCTGGGCAATTAAATCAACAATTGCCTGAGAAGTAATTTTTACCGCTTTCATTTGCCCGGCCAGATCATCGCCCAGCGCATTCCCGCCCAGGGCGAGAACAATTTTCTTACTCATTTTTCCTCACTCATCATTCTTGATTGTGTATAGATCCCTGGCAGTGGTTAGAGCACGGGAGGGACAAACGGTTTGCGTCGCAGGAAACGACCTCGCCCGGCTTTGCCTGTAAAGGTGCCGTCACAGAAAATCGTTTCACCACGGGATAAGGTTCTGACAATCGCGCCCTGACAGGTAAAACCCTCCCATGGCGAGTAGTCGGCGTTGTCGTGGAGATGGCGATGCTGAATTTGTTGGCTCTGACGTGGGTCGATAATCACCACGTCGCCATCGGAACCGGGCGCTAATAATCCTTTTTGCGGCCACAGGCCAAACAGCCTGGCGGGCATTGCGCTGGTTAATTCAACAAAGCGTTCCGGTGTTATACGTCCCGTCATCACGCCACTGGAAAACAGTAACTGCATGCGGTTTTCCACGCCGGGTAAGCCATTTGGGCAGCGACTGAAATCGCCTTTAGAAATTTGCAGGCGTTGAGCCATTGAGAACGTGCAGTGATCGGTCGCCACCACGTCAATCGCACCATCGCTGATGCCACACCACAGTTTGTCCTGCTCGCGTATGTTACGCAGCGGTGGGCTAAGAATGAACTTCATGCCATCTTCTGTATCGTAACTGCGTTCGTCCAACAGGAGATATTGTGGGCAGGTTTCAACCCAGACTGGCTGGTGATTCGCACGGGCAAGACGCAGATAATCCAGACCTAAGCCGTTAGACAGGTGCACGATATAGAGCGGGGCGTTACCGGCAATTTGTGCCAGGTTAATCATGCGGGCGATGGCTTCCGCTTCGCATTCCAGAGGGCGACTCAAGGCGTGATAGCGCGGCGCGGTTAACCCTGCGGCGATAAACTCCGCCCGCTTGCTGGCGATAGCCGCATCATTTTCCGGGTGCACGGTGGTCAGCGCGCCGGATTCATGCAGACGGCGTAATGCCTGCAAAACCTCGTCATCGTTGAGTTTGTATTGATAGGTTAAATAGAGTTTAAAACTGCTCAGCCCTTCCTCGACCATCATAGGGATTTCGTCGAGGATGGCGTGATTAATGTGCTGGATCACACCATGAAAGCTGTAGTCGATGACCGCCTTATGGGCGGCATAGCCACGATAAACCTCCAGTTGATGGCGTAACCGACACCCGTTTGGGCCAAATCCCATATGGTCAATAATGGTTGTTGTACCGCCACACGCAGCTGCGCGGGTACCGGTAAAAAAATCATCACAACTGCGCGCGATGCCGACATCAATATTGAAATGCGTATGGACATCCACGCCGCCAGGGAAAACGTAACAGCCAGTGGCATCAATTTCTTCATACGGGAGCTGCGGCGAAATATTGTTGCCCAACTGGCGAACAATCCCGCTTTCAATCAGCAAATCCTGTTTGGCTTGTCCATCTGCGTTAACGACAGTGCCGTTTTTGATCAATACGCGCATAGCAAACTCCAAAAACCCTCCGGCGAACCGGAGGGGAATAAGTGAAGAGTAATTATTCGGTTGCCAGCCAGCTTAACGGGATTGCAGCGTACATCGCAGCACAGGTCACCAGGTGAGATTTCCAGGTTTTTTCGTTAGGTGCATGCGCTTCAGGTTCTTTACCCGGGCCAAAGCCGATCACCGGAATGCCGTGACGGCCCATGATAGATACGCCGTTAGTTGAGAAGGTCCACTTATCAACAACCGGCGCTTTGCCAAACAGCCCTTCGTAGGCATTCACCAGTGCTTTAACGGTGAAGTGATCTTCTTCCACTTTCCAGGTCGGGAAGTAGCATTCGGTTGGGTAAACCAGGCCAGTCCAGGACGGACGGTCGTAGTTGTACATAGAAACAACCGCGTTAGCTTTCTGTACTGCAGGCAGGGCGCGGATTTCGTCCAGCGCGCCTTCCCAGGTTTCGCCCCAGGTCAGACGGCGGTCAATAGAGACGGCGCAGCTATCTGCTACAGCGCAACGGCTTGGGGATGTGAAGAAGATTTCAGAAACGGTGAGGGTGCCTTTGCCGAGGAATTCGTCATAACCCAGACGTTGGGAGAGTTCTTGTAATTCGCCAAGAATCGGACCCATTTTGAAAATGGCGTTGTCACCGCGTTCTGGCGCAGAACCGTGGCAGCTAACACCCTGAACATCAATACGAATTTCCATACGACCGCGCTGACCACGGTATATCTGGCAGTCGGTTGGTTCGGTACTGACCACAAATTCCGGGCGAATGCCGGACTGTTCAATAATGTACTGCCAGCACAGACCGTCGCAGTCTTCTTCCTGCACAGTACCGGTAACCAGCAGGGTATATTCATCTTCCAGACCGAGGTCTTTAATGATTTTACCGGCATAAACCATAGATGCCATGCCGCCTTCCTGGTCGGAAGTACCGCGACCACCGATTAGCTCATCAGTTTCCATGCCTTCGTACGGATCGAAGTCCCAGTTTTTGATGTTGCCAATGCCGACGGTATCGATATGAGCGTCCATTGCCACCAGACGCGGGCCGTGGCCGATATAACCGAGAACGTTGCCCATCGGGTCGATTTCAACTTTATCGAAGCCGACTTTTTCCATCTCTTCTTTAATACGATGTACTACGCGTTTTTCGTCGCAGCTTTCACTGGGAATAGCAACCATGTCGCGCAGGAAGCGAGTCATGTCCGCCTGGTAATCTTTTGCTTTTTCAAGAATCAGTTTGAATGGAATATTCTTAGCCATTATTTTTCTCCAGATTTTTTACTCCCCGTTTTGCAGGGAGTAGTTCCAATAGGGTGATTAAGGTGCTACAGCGTGTTTGCCTTCCCAGACAACTTCGCGGTAGTGCTTCACGTCGGTGTCGCCTTCAGTGCTGATAACCAGCACCACGGCATCTTTGTTCAGCGCCAGTTTTTCCATCAGGCTTTGACGTTGCGGGTGATAATGAACCGCTGCGAGAACGCCCAAACCGACAGCGCCGGATTCACCGGAGATGATGCGCGGGTCGTTGCCGTACGGATTACCCAGCACGCGCATACCTAATGCGGCAACGCTGTCCTGGCAGGAGATGAATTGGGTGGCGCAGTTACGTAGGATTTCCCAGCCCAGCGGGTTAGGTTCGCCACAGGCCAGGCCCGCCATGATGGTGGCCATATCACCGCCAACGTTGACGATGTCGCCTTTGACGCCGGAGCGATAAATACAGTCAGCTTTGTCAGGTTCAACAATAATGCTGTGCAGATTTTGCGGGCTGTAGACGTCGACCAGATAACCCAGCACACCACCGGCCATTGCTCCGACACCGGCTTGCAGCAGAACGTGCGTCGGGGTTACGCCCATTTCACGCATTTGCTCGACGGCTTCATCTGCCAGGGTTGCGTAGCCTTGCATGATCCAGGTTGGGATTTTGGTGTAACCTTCCCATGCCGTGTCCTGTACCACTTCCCAGCCGTGCTGCTGCGCGTGTTGCATGGTCAGGCGAACGGTATCGTCATAGTTCATATCCGTGACGATGCACTCGGCACCGAGGTTCAGAATGGCGTCAACGCGTTCCTGAGCAGAACCTTTCGGCATGTAAATCACCGCATTCTGTCCGAGTTGCTGTGCTGCCCACGCCACACCGCGCCCGTGGTTGCCGTCGGTGGTGGTCGCGAAAGTCATTTTTTCGCCGATGGCATTTTTCAGGTGCTCAAATGACAGCGTTTCGATATCAAGATGATATTTTTCACACAATAATTGAGCGATGGCGTACGCACCGCCAAGCATTTTGAAGGCGTTCAGACCGAATCGTTTTGATTCGTCTTTGACGAGAATTTTCTTCACACCAAAAAGGTTTGCGAGATCGTCCAGCGCACAAAGCGGTGTTGGGCGATAACCAGCTATTTTCTGGTGGAACTGGCGCGCCAGTTTGGCCTGGCTTTGCGAAAAGAGCGGTGATGTTTCGCCGTTGAAAAATTTGTTATCGGCGATATCAATCTTCAATGAGAAAACGGACATATCCTATCCTTTTGGCCTCTGGAAATAGAGGGCCGACCAGCTGATCGGCCCGAGGGGTTATTTCACGCGTTCTTGCGCTTCTTTCAGCAGTTGCTCGAGCAGTGCACCTGGTTTGGCGTATTTACGGGACAGGATCATCGCGGCGATGATATAAGGCTTCCAGCTGGCTTCTTTGTAGGTTGCGATACGGTATTTTTCGAATACGCCTTCAGTCACTTCACCTTCTTTACAGGATACGCCGCTGATATCAGCTGGCAGGCAGTGCATGTACAGGGCTTCGCCATCACGGGTCAGTTCCATCATCTCTTCAGTACAATGCCAGTCTTTGTGTTGCGCGTTCTGTGCCAGACACTGTTTTTCCAGTGCTTTTAAGCCTTCGTGATCGTTAGCGCGCAGCAATTCGGTACGCTGTTCCATCACTTTGTAAGGTGCCCATGACTTCGGATAAACGATGTCTGCATCTTTGAACGCTTCTTCCATGCTGGTGACCTGACGGAAGCTACCGCCAGATGCTTTAGCATTGTTTTTCGCCACTTCAACCACATCCGGGATCAGGTCGTAGCCTTCCGGATGGGCCAGGGTGACATCTATACCGAAGCGAGTCATCAGACCGATGATGCCTTGTGGTACAGAGAGCGGTTTGCCATAGCTTGGAGAGTAGGCCCAGGTCATGGCGATTTTTTTACCTTTCAGGTTTTCCAGTGAACCAAAGTGTTCACGTAACCACGCGAGGTCAGCCATTGACTGAGTCGGGTGGTCAATATCGCATTGCAGGTTCACTAAAGCCGGACGCTGTGGCAGTACACCCTGCTTGTAACCGTCATCAAGTGCAGCGCCAACTTCACGCATATAGGCGTTGCCTGCGCCCAGATACATATCGTCGCGAATACCAATAGCGTCGGCGCAGAAGGAGATCATATTGGCGGTTTCACGCACGGTTTCGCCGTGAGCGATTTGTGATTTGCCTTCGTCGAGATCTTGTTGTGCAAGGCCGAGCAGGTTAAGCGCGGAAGCATAAGAGAAGCGGGTACGGGTGGAGTTGTCGCGGAATACGGAAATACCTAATCCACTATTAAAGACTTTGGTTGAGATGTTTTCAGCACGCAGTGCTTTTAATGCTGCGGCAACGTCCAGTACTTGTTTCAGTTCATCTGGCGTCTGTTCCCACGTTAACAAAAAATCTTTCTCGTGAAGGTGAGAGGTCAGCGAATTGATATCCTTAATCAGCTCATTAACAGTTTTCATCATAAAGTCCCGGTAGTGGAATGACAGGCAAAGTGGTTTATTTCACTGTGACTTGCCAAAGTGATTGGTGTTTTCACAGCTATACCTGGGACTAACAATAAGTGTGCCAGAATTATCCACGGGGCTGCAAAAGACTAATTTGACGGATAATGTGTGGGGTTGATCACAAATTGATGCCAGCTTCCGGTTGTTTGTAAAATACGAAAACGTTTGGCTTTTTTTATCGCGTTATTTATTTGCTGCTAAGTATCAGAAATAAGATAAAGGGGCAGGCTATCTCTCTTCAGTTTGATAAACTCACCGCCGTAATTCTCATATTGATATAGAAATGTGATATCTCTTCCATAATTTCATTAGAAAATGATAAAAATCTTATGTTTTTATCAAAGCCAATTTCGCCTGAGTTAATATCATCATGATCTGTGAACCATCAACGTCTTCAATGATCGACTTTTAAGTAAGTCTGGAAGGTAAAGCTATGGAGCTTGCTACTACGCAGTCAGTATTGATGCAAATTCAACCGACAATTCAGCATTTTGCCAGAATGCTTGCCAGCGTTTTGCAGCTTGAGGTTGAGATCGTTGATGAAAACTTGTGTCGCGTCGCCGGAACGGGCGCGTATGGGAAGTTTCTTGGTCGCCAGTTGAGCGGCAACTCACGCCTGCTCCGCCACGTCCTGGAAACGAAAACTGAAAAAGTTGTGACACAGTCTCGCTTCGATCCCCTTTGCGAAGGTTGCGATAGTAAAGAAAATTGCCGTGAAAAAGCATTTCTGGGTACGCCTGTCATTTTACAGGATCGTTGTGTTGGGGTGATAAGTTTGATTGCCGTTACCCACGAGCAACAAGAGCATATCAGTGATAATTTACGCGAATTTTCTGATTATGTTCGCCATATATCCACCATTTTTGTTTCGAAACTTCTGGAGGATCAGGGGCCAGGAGATAACATCAGTAAAATATTCGCGACCATGATCGATAATATGGATCAGGGCGTATTAGTTGTTGATGATGAAAGTCGGGTTCAGTTTGTTAATCAGACTGCCTTAAAAACACTTGGTGTTGTACAAAATAATATTATTGGGAAACCTATCCGTTTCAGACCATTAACATTTGAGAGTAATTTTACTCATGGACATATGCAGCATATTGTTTCGTGGGACGATAAAAGTGAATTAATCATTGGTCAATTGCATAACATTCAGGGCCGACAATTATTTTTAATGGCATTTCACCAATCGCATACCAGTTTTTCTGTAGCAAATGCACCTGATGAACCACATATTGAACAATTGGTTGGCGAGTGCCGTGTTATGCGGCAATTAAAACGACTCATTAGCCGTATTGCACCCAGCCCATCCAGCGTTATGGTGGTTGGTGAAAGCGGCACGGGTAAAGAAGTCGTCGCCCGAGCAATCCATAAGTTGAGCGGAAGACGGAATAAACCCTTTATTGCTATCAACTGTGCCGCGATTCCGGAGCAGCTTCTGGAAAGCGAACTGTTCGGTTATGTTAAAGGCGCATTTACTGGCGCTTCTGCCAACGGTAAAACAGGGTTGATTCAGGCGGCGAATACGGGCACGCTGTTTCTCGATGAAATAGGTGATATGCCATTAATGTTGCAGGCTAAATTACTGCGCGCTATTGAGGCGCGTGAAATTCTGCCGATTGGTGCCAGTAGCCCAATACAAGTCGACATTCGCATCATTTCTGCAACTAATCAGAATTTGGCCCAGTTCATTGCCGAAGGTAAATTCCGCGAAGATCTCTTCTACCGACTTAATGTTATCCCGATAACTCTGCCACCGCTGCGTGAACGTCAGGAAGATATTGAACTATTGGTGCATTACTTTTTACATCTGCATACCCGTCGTCTGGGATCGGTTTATCCTGGCATTGCTCCCGATGTCGTCGAAATATTGCGTAAGCATCGTTGGCCCGGAAACCTGCGCGAGTTAAGCAATTTGATGGAATATCTGGTTAACGTAGTTCCTTCAGGTGAAGTTATCGACAGCACGCTATTGCCGCCAAATCTGCTGAATAATGGCACAACGGAGCAAAGTGATGTAACAGAGGTCAGTGAGGCGCACCTGTCACTCGATGATGCGGGCGGCACGGCGCTGGAGGAGATGGAAAAGCAAATGATCCGCGAGGCGCTTTCACGTCATAACAGCAAGAAGCAAGTTGCTGATGAACTGGGCATCGGCATTGCTACGCTCTATCGCAAGATTAAGAAATATGAGTTGTTAAACACATAACCTCAGTGAATCCGGCCTGAATTCAGGCCGGATATCCTTTTACTTCGTTTTCTCGCAATCCTGAACTGTATTTACAATCATCTGATACCCCGTGCAGCGACAAAGATTTCCCGCCAGTCCGCGACGAATTTCCGTAATGGTTAATGGCTTCTCGCGTGGTTTCGCCAGCATTGCCGTGGTAGCCATAATCAGGCCAGGCGTACAAAACCCGCACTGCACTGCGCCGGATTTCGCATAAGCCTGCTGAACATGAGA
The DNA here is from genome assembly GCF_948475835.1 of uncultured Escherichia sp. Classification (NCBI taxonomy): domain Bacteria; kingdom Pseudomonadati; phylum Pseudomonadota; class Gammaproteobacteria; order Enterobacterales; family Enterobacteriaceae; genus Escherichia; species uncultured Escherichia sp. Next base: position 13,609 of record NZ_CAOLGM010000118.1, read on the forward strand.
AAGTTTTCCGCCTTTCGCTTCACCTTCCAGCGTGCGGATCTCTTTTCCTTCAGCCCAGGCGGCAAGGTATAAGCAACTGTCTATTGCTGTGCCGTCGACCAACACCGTACAGGCACCACATTCACCCACGCAGCACCCTTGTTTGACACTTAGCAGTCCTTGTTCGCGGAGTAATTCCGAGAGCGGCGTGCCTGGTGCGGCGTGAAGCTGAAAAGGCATCCCGTTAATGGTGCATTCGATGGTAATTGTTTCGCTGTGATTCATTGCAATTTTCCCCCCGCCGCGGCGACGGCTTCGCTAATCACTTTTTTGGTCATCGTCTGGATGAGATGCAGACGAAACTCTTTACTGGCCCGCCATGAAGAACGCGGGGCGACATCTTGCAGGACAGATTCGCTGATAGCTTCCAGCGTTTGCAGGTTTAATGGCGCATTTTGTGCAGTCTGTTCGGCATGTTGGCAGCGAATCGGCGTTGGCGCGGCAACACCAAATGCCAGGCGTAATTCGCTGAAATTGCCGTTATCCAGTCGGCAATGTGCGGCGCAGCCAATCGTTGAAATATCCATCGCGTCGCGCATGGCATATTTAAAATGCGCGCTGCCCGCGTGTTCTTTCGGCTGTGGCGGAAAATGAAAGGCGACGAGGATTTCGTCATGCTCAAGAGACACTTTGCCCGGCCCGGTGTGAAAGCCATTAATCGGGACGAAACGAACACCGCGCGGGGAGTGGATCTCCAGTTTCGCGTCATAAATTAGCGTTGGCGTGGCAGAATCTGCGCTGGTGGCACCGTTGCAAATATTTCCACCGTAGGTAGCGACGTTACGGATCTGCGGTCCAGCAATGGACGTGGCCGCAGCACATAACGCCGGGAGATGACGTTGAGTTATAGGATCTTCTATTAGCTGGGTAAATGTCGTTGCAGAGCCGATACGTAGCGAGCCATCTTCCGCCAGCGTAATTCCCCGCAGCTCCGCCAGATTATGAATATCAACAATATGGCGATAACGGTCATTGTGATGGTGGAGCTGAATCAGTACGTCAGTGCCACCGGCGAGCAGTTTGGCCTGCGGGTTGTCAGCCAGCAGGTTGATGGCATCGGCAAGGGTTGCTGCGCGATGGTAAGAAGCAAAATCAAACATGATGTTATCCTCAAATCAATCCTGCCAGATGGAACTCTTCATATAACCGTTTTGGCGTCAGCGGCAGTGTATTGATTGCAACACCGGTAGCCATCTTCACCGCGTTACGAATAGCAGCGGCAACAGGAATTATTGGTGGCTCACCCAGTGACTTATGTCCGTATGCGGATTGCGGCTCATTGATTTCGACGAACGCGCTTTCCAGTTGTGGCAGATCCGGCATGGTCGGCATTTTGTAATCCAGCAGATTGGGGTTACGGACCACGCCGCTTTTAGCATCGATGATCATCTCTTCAAATAGCGCCCAGCCAATGCCCATTCCCATTCCGCCGTGTATCTGACCTTCTGCCAGCAGTGGATTAAGAATATGCCCTGAATCATGAACGTTGAGGATGCGGTTGATGGTGACTTTGCACAGCGCAATATCGACCGTCAGATCAACAAAGGTACAGCCAAACGCCGGTGGGTTAGTGGTGGTTTTGATGGAGCTTTCAGCAGAGAGCTGCCCGCCGCGTTCAGGGTGGTAGAAAGCGTCCATCGCCAAATCTTTTAACGACATTAACGGCTCTTCCGGTCGTTCAACCAGCACGATATGGCCTTTTATCAGGGTCAGATTCATCGCTGACTGATGTAGCA
>NZ_CAOLGM010000119.1:0-14610 GCF_948475835.1 uncultured Escherichia sp.
CAATAAAAATCATTATTAAAATGATCGGGTGAAAAAAAGAGAATTTGCCAACAATCTGAAGTAATGCTGGTTTTATTAAAGTGCGCAGGAGGTGTTAAGATGGCTTCTTTTCGGGTGAATTTTGCACAATACTTAGAAATCGTCTCCTTAATACATTCCAGCTCTTTTTTATTGACGGCTGAGCAAGTACATTGTTCACCAAAAGGTGCAAAAGTGCCTACATCTAATGTTTGTATGATATAATCGTCATGTTCTCCTGTAGAAATATCTATGATGAATGGACTCATATTTTCCGGTTGGATTCGGATCATGACAGAAGGAACATCGCCTTGATAGAAATTCAATGCAGTAATTGCAGATAATACTCTCCGCAGTTCATTACTTATACTGTAAATTTTATTAACGTCATTGGTGGAGACAATTTCTGCAAACTTTCTTTTTACCGTCCAATAATCAATATTTCTATTGTGATTGTTAACCACTGCGTGCATTGGCGGGATTGAAGGGTGAAAAATATGTGCAATTGGGAAGCCTTTCATTGATGCCTGCCTTGTCGTCATGACAAACAATAATAGATGCTTATTTTCCTCGCAGGGTTCTTTCGCACTATCAAAAAACGCTCATTTACCCGGCGTTACAGTAAACGAAGCAACATTCTGTGGCCTACGACGATCAAAAGCTCTGTGAAAATTTCCCTTGTTGTCTTTGTCTGACCTTATCGCGGCGACCAGCAATTATTCGTTTTGTGATCCTCAACACAAAATGCTATTCGTCGCCTATGAGGGGAGAAGAATTTATGGAAAACGATTGCATTCACAAAATGACGTCCTGTCAGAAGAGAAAAAGTTGACGTTAATCAATTGTTCGAGATGATCAATACCTGTATTCGAAATTTTAAAATATTGATAAAATAAATGTTTGTTCTCCAACAAATAGCGTGAAAAAATGTGACGTGCCGCAGTATTTATCGCTGAAAATGGTTTATTTATAATAAAATTTGAGAACTTGCTCATTAAATTTAACTCAAATTTTGCCTGGTAATTATCCGGTAATTGCTTGAAATATGGTCTCAGCCCCTTTTTTATATTAACCACATAACGAATGATGTTATCGCCATAAAATATGGTTATCCCCGTCATTTTTTTTGACAAAAATCAGGGTTTATGCTGATTTTTATACTTTAACTTGTTGATATTTAAAGGTATTTAATTTGCGTAACGATACCATGGAAAGTATTGAAAGTTAATTTGTGAGTGGTCGCACATATCCTGTTCATTTCATTTTGATACACTTCATGCCGTCAATGAGGTAATTAACGTAGGTCGTTATGAGCACTATTCTTCTTCCGAAAACGCAGCACCTGGTAGTCTTTCAGGAAGTCATTAGAAGTGGCTCTATCGGCTCGGCTGCAAAAGAATTAGGGTTAACTCAACCGGCCGTCAGTAAAATCATTAACGATATTGAAGATTATTTTGGTGTGGAATTAGTGGTGCGGAAAAATACCGGTGTAACATTAACACCTGCCGGTCAATTGTTACTCTCCCGTTCCGAATCCATTACCCGTGAAATGAAAAATATGGTTAATGAGATAAGCGGTATGTCTTCTGAGGCGGTGGTGGAAGTCTCATTTGGTTTTCCTTCATTGATTGGTTTTACTTTTATGTCAGGGATGATCAACAAGTTCAAAGAGGTGTTCCCGAAAGCGCAGGTTTCTATGTATGAAGCGCAACTGTCTTCGTTCTTACCGGCAATCCGCGACGGTCGACTGGATTTTGCGATTGGTACGTTAAGTGCAGAAATGAAGCTTCAGGATTTACATGTTGAGCCGCTGTTCGAGTCCGAGTTTGTGCTGGTAGCCAGTAAGTCCCGAACATGCACCGGCACCACCACGCTGGAGTCGTTGAAGAACGAACAGTGGGTGTTGCCACAAACTAATATGGGGTACTACAGCGAGCTTCTTACTACGTTACAAAGAAATGGCATCAGTATTGAAAACATCGTTAAAACCGACTCAGTCGTGACAATTTATAATCTTGTTCTCAATGCTGATTTCTTAACTGTCATTCCTTGTGATATGACGTCACCTTTTGGTTCTAATCAATTTATTACTATTCCGGTTGAAGAAACATTACCTGTGGCACAATATGCCGCGGTATGGTCGAAAAATTATCGTATTAAAAAAGCAGCATCGGTTTTGGTGGAATTAGCCAAAGAGTATTCATCTTATAATGGGTGTAGACGAAGGCAATTAATAGAAGTTGGTTAGTTATTTGTTTTTATTTAAACATAAATAATCCACCTGTCTGTCTTGCAGGTGTCGGTTACGGTTACCTACATATTTAATTCAGGCGAAGAGGTTTTATAATGCATATTACATACGATCTGCCGGTTGCTATTGATGACATTATTGAAGCGAAACAACGACTGGCTGGGCGAATTTATAAAACAGGCATGCCTCGCTCCAACTATTTTAGTGAACGTTGCAAAGGTGAAATATTCCTGAAGTTTGAAAATATGCAGCGTACGGGTTCATTTAAAATTCGTGGCGCATTTAATAAATTAAGTTCACTGACTGATGCGGAAAAACGTAAAGGTGTAGTGGCCTGTTCTGCGGGCAACCATGCGCAAGGGGTCTCGCTCTCCTGCGCGATGCTGGGTATCGACGGTAAAGTGGTGATGCCAAAAGGTGCGCCAAAATCCAAAGTAGCGGCAACGTGCGACTACTCCGCAGAAGTCGTTCTGCATGGTGATAATTTCAACGACACTATCGCTAAAGTGAGCGAAATTGTCGAAATGGAAGGCCGTATTTTTATCCCACCTTACGATGATCCGAAAGTGATTGCTGGCCAGGGAACGATTGGTCTGGAAATTATGGAAGATCTCTATGATGTCGATAACGTGATTGTGCCAATTGGTGGTGGCGGTTTAATTGCTGGTATTGCGGTGGCAATTAAATCTATTAACCCGACCATTCGTGTTATTGGCGTACAGTCTGAAAACGTTCACGGCATGGCGGCTTCTTTCCACTCCGGAGAAATAACCACGCACCGAACTACCGGCACCCTGGCGGATGGTTGTGATGTCTCCCGCCCGGGTAATTTAACTTACGAAATCGTTCGTGAATTAGTCGATGACATCGTGCTGGTCAGCGAAGACGAAATCAGAAACAGTATGATTGCCTTAATTCAGCGCAATAAAGTCGTCACCGAAGGCGCAGGCGCTCTGGCATGTGCTGCATTATTAAGCGGTAAATTAGACCAATATATTCAAAACAGAAAAACCGTCAGTATTATTTCCGGCGGCAATATCGATCTTTCTCGCGTCTCTCAAATCACCGGTTTCGTTGACGCTTAATTAATTCGTTGAGGATAGGATATGAGTACTTCAGATAGCATTGTATCCAGCCAGACAAAACAATCGTCCTGGCGTAAATCAGATACCACATGGACGTTAGGCTTGTTTGGTACGGCAATCGGCGCCGGGGTGCTGTTCTTCCCTATCCGCGCAGGTTTTGGCGGACTGATCCCGATTCTTCTGATGTTGGTATTGGCATACCCCATCGCATTTTATTGCCACCGGGCGCTGGCGCGTCTGTGTCTTTCTGGCTCTAACCCTTCCGGCAACATTACGGAAACGGTGGAAGAGCATTTTGGTAAAACTGGCGGCGTGGTTATCACGTTCCTGTACTTCTTCGCGATTTGCCCACTGCTGTGGATTTATGGCGTTACTATTACCAATACCTTTATGACGTTCTGGGAAAACCAGCTCGGATTTGCACCGCTGAATCGCGGCTTTGTGGCGCTGTTCCTGTTGCTGCTGATGGCTTTCGTCATCTGGTTTGGTAAGGATCTGATGGTTAAAGTGATGAGCTACCTGGTATGGCCGTTTATCGCCAGCCTGGTGCTGATTTCTCTGTCGCTGATCCCTTACTGGAACTCTGCAGTTATCGACCAGGTTGACCTCGGTTCGCTGTCGTTAACCGGTCATGACGGTATCCTGATCACTGTCTGGCTGGGGATTTCCATCATGGTTTTCTCCTTTAACTTCTCGCCAATCGTCTCTTCCTTCGTGGTTTCTAAACGTGAAGAGTATGAGAAAGACTTCGGTCGCGACTTCACCGAACGTAAATGTTCCCAAATCATTTCTCGTGCCAGCATGCTGATGGTTGCAGTGGTGATGTTCTTTGCCTTTAGCTGCCTGTTTACGCTGTCTCCGGCCAACATGGCGGAAGCCAAAGCGCAGAATATTCCAGTGCTTTCTTATCTGGCTAACCACTTTGCGTCCATGACCGGTACCAAAACAACGTTCGCAATTACACTGGAATATGCGGCTTCCATCATCGCACTCGTGGCTATCTTCAAATCTTTCTTCGGTCACTATCTGGGGACGCTGGAAGGCTTGAATGGTCTGATTCTGAAGTTCGGTTATAAAGGCGACAAAACTAAAGTGTCGCTGGGTAAACTGAACACTATCAGCATGATCTTCATCATGGGCTCCACTTGGGTTGTTGCCTACGCCAACCCGAACATCCTCGACCTTATTGAAGCCATGGGCGCACCGATTATCGCATCCCTGCTGTGCCTGTTGCCGATGTATGCCATCCGTAAAGCGCCGTCTCTGGCGAAATACCGTGGTCGTCTGGATAACGTGTTTGTTACCGTGATTGGTCTGCTGACCATCCTGAACATCGTATACAAACTGTTTTAATCCGTAACTCAGGATGAGAAAAGAGATGAATGAATTTCCGGTTGTTTTGGTTATTAACTGTGGTTCGTCTTCGATTAAGTTTTCCGTACTCGATGCCAGCGACTGTGAAGTATTAATGTCAGGTATTGCCGACGGTATTAACTCGGAAAATGCATTCTTATCCGTAAATGGGGGAGAGCCAGCACCGCTGGCTCACCACAGCTACGAAGGTGCATTGAAGGCAATTGCATTTGAACTGGAAAAACGGAATTTAAATGACAGTGTGGCCTTAATTGGCCACCGCATCGCTCACGGCGGCAGTATTTTTACCGAGTCCGCCATTATTACCGATGAAGTCATTGATAATATCCGTCGCGTTTCTCCACTGGCACCCCTGCATAATTACGCCAATTTAAGTGGTATTGAATCGGCGCAGCAATTATTTCCGGGCGTAACTCAGGTGGCGGTATTTGATACCAGTTTCCACCAGACGATGGCTCCGGAAGCTTATTTATACGGCCTGCCGTGGAAATATTATGAAGAGTTAGGTGTACGCCGTTATGGTTTCCACGGCACGTCGCACCGCTATGTTTCCCAGCGCGCACATTCGCTGCTGAATCTGGCGGAAGATGACTCCGGCCTGGTTGTGGCGCATCTTGGCAATGGCGCGTCAATCTGCGCGGTTCGCAACGGTCAGAGTGTTGATACTTCAATGGGAATGACGCCGCTGGAAGGCTTGATGATGGGTACCCGCAGTGGCGATGTCGACTTTGGTGCGATGTCCTGGGTCGCCAGCCAAACCAACCAGAGCCTGGGTGACCTGGAACGCGTAGTGAATAAAGAGTCGGGATTATTAGGTATTTCCGGTCTTTCTTCGGATTTACGTGTTCTGGAAAAAGCCTGGCATGAAGGTCACGAACGCGCGCAACTGGCAATTAAAACCTTTGTTCACCGAATTGCCCGTCATATTGCCGGACACGCAGCTTCATTACGTCGCCTGGATGGAATTATATTCACCGGCGGAATAGGAGAGAATTCAAGCTTAATTCGTCGTCTGGTCATGGAACATTTGGCTGTATTAGGCGTAGAGATTGATACAGAAATGAATAATCGCTCTAACTCCTGTGGTGAGCGAATTGTTTCCAGTGAAAATGCGCGTGTCATTTGTGCCGTTATTCCGACTAACGAAGAAAAAATGATTGCTTTGGATGCCATTCATTTAGGCAAAGTTAACGCGCCCGCAGAATTTGCATAATTTAGTTGAAGTATTGTAGAGAGATTATTTTTCATGAAGGTAGATATTGATACCAGCGATAAGCTGTACGCCGACGCATGGCTTGGCTTTAAAGGTACGGACTGGAAAAACGAAATTAATGTCCGCGATTTTATTCAACATAACTATACACCGTATGAAGGCGATGAATCTTTCCTCGCCGAAGCGACGCCTGCCACCACGGAATTGTGGGAAAAAGTAATGGAAGGCATCCGTATCGAAAATGCAACCCACGCGCCGGTTGATTTCGATACCAATATTGCCACCACAATTACCGCTCATGATGCGGGATATATTAACCAGCCGCTGGAAAAAATTGTTGGCCTGCAAACGGATGCGCCGTTGAAACGTGCGCTACACCCGTTCGGTGGCATTAATATGATTAAAAGTTCATTCCACGCCTATGGCCGAGAAATGGACAGTGAATTTGAATATCTGTTTACCGATCTGCGTAAAACCCATAACCAGGGCGTATTTGATGTTTACTCACCGGATATGCTGCGCTGCCGTAAATCTGGCGTGCTGACCGGTTTACCAGATGGCTATGGCCGTGGGCGCATTATCGGTGACTATCGCCGCGTAGCGCTGTATGGCATCAGTTATCTGGTACGTGAACGCGAACTGCAATTTGCCGATCTCCAGTCTCGTCTGGAAAAAGGCGAGGATCTGGAAGCCACCATCCGTCTGCGTGAGGAGCTGGCAGAGCATCGTCATGCGCTGTTGCAGATTCAGGAAATGGCGGCGAAATATGGCTTTGATATCTCTCGCCCGGCGCAGAATGCGCAGGAAGCGGTGCAGTGGCTCTACTTCGCTTATCTGGCGGCAGTGAAATCGCAAAATGGCGGCGCGATGTCGCTGGGCCGCACGGCATCGTTCCTCGATATCTACATTGAGCGCGACTTTAAAGCTGGCGTACTCAATGAGCAGCAGGCACAGGAACTGATCGATCACTTCATCATGAAGATCCGTATGGTACGCTTCCTGCGTACACCGGAATTTGATTCGCTGTTCTCCGGCGACCCAATCTGGGCGACGGAAGTGATCGGCGGGATGGGGCTGGACGGTCGTACGCTGGTGACCAAAAACTCCTTCCGCTATTTGCACACCCTGCACACTATGGGGCCGGCACCGGAACCTAACCTGACCATTCTTTGGTCGGAAGAATTACCGATTGCCTTCAAAAAATATGCCGCGCAGGTGTCGATCGTCACCTCTTCCTTGCAGTATGAAAATGACGATCTGATGCGTACTGACTTCAACAGCGACGATTACGCGATTGCCTGCTGCGTCAGCCCAATGGTGATTGGTAAGCAAATGCAGTTCTTTGGTGCACGCGCTAACCTGGCGAAAACGCTGCTCTACGCAATTAACGGCGGGGTGGACGAGAAGCTGAAGATTCAGGTCGGGCCGAAAACAGCACCGCTGATGGACGACGTGCTGGATTACGACAAAGTGATGGACAGCCTCGATCACTTCATGGACTGGCTGGCGGTGCAGTACATCAGCGCGCTGAATATCATTCACTACATGCACGACAAGTACAGCTACGAAGCTTCGCTGATGGCGCTGCACGATCGTGATGTCTATCGCACTATGGCATGCGGCATCGCGGGCCTGTCGGTGGCGACGGACTCCCTGTCTGCCATCAAATATGCCCGCGTGAAACCAATCCGTGACGAAAACGGCCTGGCGGTGGACTTTGAAATCGACGGTGAATATCCGCAGTACGGCAACAACGACGAGCGCGTAGACAGCATTGCCTGCGACCTGGTTGAACGCTTTATGAAGAAAATTAAAGCGCTGCCAACCTATCGCAACGCCGTCCCTACCCAGTCGATTCTGACTATCACTTCTAACGTGGTGTACGGCCAGAAAACCGGTAATACGCCGGACGGTCGTCGCGCCGGAACACCGTTCGCGCCGGGCGCTAACCCGATGCATGGTCGTGACCGCAAAGGTGCCGTGGCCTCATTGACGTCGGTGGCGAAACTGCCGTTCACCTACGCCAAAGATGGGATCTCGTACACCTTCTCAATCGTTCCTGCGGCGCTGGGCAAAGAAGATCCAGTACGTAAAACCAACCTTGTCGGCCTGCTGGATGGGTATTTCCACCACGAAGCGGATGTCGAAGGCGGTCAACACCTCAACGTCAACGTAATGAATCGGGAAATGCTGCTGGATGCCATCGAGCACCCGGAAAAATATCCTAACCTGACAATCCGTGTCTCTGGCTACGCCGTGCGCTTCAACGCACTGACCCGTGAACAGCAACAGGATGTTATTTCACGTACTTTTACCCAGGCGCTCTGACGCCGGAGGATGTATGAAAAAGATTATCGAAACGCAACGTGCCCCAGGCGCAATCGGCCCTTATGTTCAGGGCGTTGATTTAGGCAGCATGGTCTTCACCTCCGGGCAAATTCCGGTTTGCCCGCAGACCGGTGAGATCCCGGCTGATGTGCAAGATCAGGCGCGTTTAAGCCTCGAAAACGTCAAAGCGATCGTGGTTGCTGCCGGGCTGAGCGTGGGCGATATCATCAAGATGACCGTGTTCATCACCGATCTGAATGATTTTGCCACCATCAATGAAGTCTATAAGCAGTTCTTCGATGAGCATCAGGCGACCTACCCGACCCGGAGCTGTGTGCAGGTTGCGCGTTTGCCGAAAGATGTGAAGCTGGAAATTGAAGCTATCGCAGTACGTAGTGCGTAAAGCCTCGTGAGCGGGACGGTCGCAAGGTCGTTCCGCTCCACTTCACTGAACGGCAATCCGAGGGTGTGGATATGATTAGTGCATTCGATATTTTCAAAATTGGGATTGGTCCCTCCAGTTCGCATACCGTGGGGCCAATGAATGCCGGAAAAAGTTTTATTGATCGGCTGGAAAGTAGCGGCTTATTAACCGCGACGAGCCATATTGTGGTCGATCTGTATGGGTCGTTGTCACTGACGGGCAAAGGCCATGCCACGGATGTCGCCATTATCATGGGACTGGCAGGAAACAGTCCGCAGGATGTTGTCATTGATGAGATCCCTGCATTTATAGAGTTAGTAACGCGCAGCGGGCGGCTGCCAGTGGCATCTGGTGCGCATATTGTTGATTTTCCTGTAGCAAAGAACATTATCTTCCATCCCGAAATGTTGCCTCGCCATGAGAACGGAATGCGGATCACTGCCTGGAAGGGACAGGAAGCGCTATTAAGTAAAACCTATTACTCTGTCGGCGGCGGGTTTATTGTCGAAGAAGAACACTTCGGCCTGTCGCACGATGTCGAAACGTCCGTACCTTACGATTTCCACTCAGCAGGTGAACTGCTGAAAATGTGTGATTACAACGGCCTGTCTATATCTGGCCTGATGATGCACAACGAGCTAGCGCTGCGCAGTAAAGCGGAAATTGACGCAGGGTTTGCCCGTATCTGGCAAGTGATGCATGACGGTATTGAACGCGGGATGAACACTGAAGGCGTGCTGCCTGGTCCGCTCAATGTGCCGCGTCGTGCCGTAGCGCTGCGTCGTCAGCTGGTTTCTAGCGATAACATCTCTAACGATCCGATGAATGTCATCGACTGGATCAACATGTACGCGCTGGCGGTTAGTGAAGAAAACGCAGCTGGCGGGCGCGTGGTAACGGCACCGACTAACGGTGCGTGCGGCATTATTCCGGCAGTGCTGGCTTATTACGATAAGTTCCGTCGTCCGGTAAACGAGCGGTCAATTGCCCGCTATTTTCTGGCAGCGGGGGCTATTGGCGCGCTGTATAAAATGAACGCCTCCATCTCTGGCGCGGAGGTCGGCTGTCAGGGGGAGATTGGCGTGGCCTGTTCAATGGCGGCGGCAGGGTTAACTGAACTACTGGGCGGCAGTCCGGCGCAGGTATGCAATGCGGCGGAAATCGCGATGGAGCATAACCTTGGGCTGACCTGCGATCCGGTTGCCGGACAGGTACAAATCCCGTGCATTGAACGTAATGCCATTAATGCCGTGAAAGCAGTAAACGCCGCGCGGATGGCGATGCGCCGCACCTCGGCACCGCGTGTTTCACTCGATAAAGTGATCGAGACGATGTATGAAACCGGCAAAGATATGAACGATAAATACCGCGAAACATCACGCGGAGGACTGGCCATTAAAGTGGTCTGCGGCTGACATTGCTGTCAGCTTTCATCCTTGGGTGCACAAATGTGCACCTTTTTTTTGTGATCTGCCGCAAATAGAGAATGAATATTCTCTTGCGATTAATTTAGTAGAAAATTCTTATCCATCTCCGTTATTTCAAAGTCTTGATTGTGAAGATTTTCTCTGACCTCGCGCGTATCATTTCTTTATTCTAATAACTCGCCTGCAAAAACGTAGACCGCATATCGCCTTGATGCGGCTCGGAAAAAAATAATAAGCCCTACAAAATATTGAGCGAGAAATTATGGAAATTGCATCGAATAAAGGCGTCATTGCAGACGCTTCGACCCCGGCGGGTCGTGCTGGAATGAGTGAGAGCGAGTGGCGAGAAGCGATCAAATTCGACAGTACTGACACCGGCTGGGTGATTATGAGTATCGGGATGGCGATTGGCGCGGGGATTGTTTTTCTCCCGGTGCAGGTCGGTTTGATGGGATTGTGGGTATTTTTGCTCTCATCGGTGATTGGTTACCCGGCAATGTATCTGTTTCAGCGGTTGTTTATTAATACGCTGGCAGAATCACCAGAATGTAAAGATTACCCGAGTGTCATTAGCGGTTATTTAGGTAAAAACTGGGGCATCCTGTTAGGTGCGCTCTATTTCGTAATGCTGGTGATTTGGATGTTCGTCTATTCCACCGCCATCACCAACGATAGTGCTTCCTACCTGCATACCTTCGGCGTGACGGAAGGGTTGCTGTCAGACAGTCCCTTTTATGGTCTGGTACTGATTTGCATTCTGGTGGCGATCTCCTCACGCGGCGAGAAATTGTTATTCAAAATTTCGACCGGCATGGTGCTGACCAAGCTGCTGGTGGTCGCGGCGCTGGGCGTGTCGATGGTGGGAATGTGGCATCTGTATAACGTCGGTTCGCTACCGCCGCTGGGGCTGCTGGTGAAAAACGCCATTATTACGCTGCCGTTTACCCTGACGTCGATTCTGTTTATCCAGACGTTAAGCCCGATGGTGATCTCTTATCGCTCGCGGGAAAAATCGATTGAAGTAGCGCGGCATAAAGCATTGCGGGCAATGAATATCGCGTTTGGCATTTTGTTTGTCACCGTCTTTTTCTACGCCGTGTCGTTCACGCTGGCGATGGGACATGACGAAGCGGTAAAAGCCTATGAGCAGAATATTTCCGCGCTGGCGATTGCCGCACAGTTTATTAGCGGTGACGGCGCAGCGTGGGTGAAAGTGGTCAGCGTCATTCTCAATATCTTTGCTGTCATGACTGCATTCTTTGGCGTCTATTTAGGCTTTCGCGAAGCAACGCAAGGGATCGTAATGAACATCCTGCGTCGCAAGATGCCTGCCGAGAAGATTAACGAAAATCTCGTTCAGCGCGGCATCATGATTTTCGCCATTTTGCTGGCCTGGAGCGCCATCGTACTGAACGCACCGGTGTTGAGCTTCACCTCTATCTGTAGCCCGATTTTCGGCATGGTAGGGTGCCTGATCCCGGCGTGGCTGGTTTACAAAGTACCGGCATTGCACAAATACAAAGGGATGTCTCTGTACCTGATTATCGTCACTGGTTTGTTGCTTTGTGTTTCTCCGTTCCTGGCATTTTCTTGATTTACCTGAAATTTTAAGGTTTTTAATATGTTTGATTCGACTTTAAATCCGTTATGGCAGCGTTACATCCTCGCCGTTCAGGAGGAAGTAAAACCGGCGCTGGGATGTACTGAACCGATTTCACTGGCGTTGGCGGCGGCGGTTGCTGCGGCAGAACTGGAAGGTCCGGTTGAACGTGTAGAAGCCTGGGTTTCGCCAAATCTGATGAAAAACGGTCTGGGCGTCACCGTTCCCGGCACGGGAATGGTGGGGCTGCCGATTGCGGCGGCGCTGGGAGCGTTAGGTGGAAATGCCAACGCTGGGCTGGAAGTGCTGAAAGACGCAACTGCGCAGGCAATTGCCGATGCCAAAGCACTGCTGGCGGCGGGGAAAGTCTCCGTTAAGATCCAGGAACCTTGCAATGAAATCCTCTTCTCACGCGCCAAAGTCTGGAACGGTGAGAAGTGGGCGTGTGTCACTATCGTCGGCGGGCATACCAACATTGTGCATATTGAGACGCACGATGGTGTGGTGTTTACCCAGCAGGCGTGTGTGGCAGAGGGCGAGCAAGAGTCTCCGCTGACGGTGCTTTCCAGAACGACGCTGGCTGAGATCCTGAAGTTCGTCAATGAAGTCCCGTTTGCGGCGATCCGCTTTATTCTCGATTCCGCGAAGCTAAATTGTGCGTTATCGCAGGAAGGTTTGAGCGGTAAGTGGGGGCTGCATATTGGCGCGACGCTGGAAAAACAGTGCGAGCGCGGTTTGCTGGCGAAAGATCTCTCTTCATCCATTGTGATTCGTACCAGCGCGGCATCCGATGCGCGTATGGGCGGCGCTACGCTTCCGGCTATGAGTAACTCCGGCTCGGGTAACCAGGGGATCACCGCAACAATGCCTGTGGTGGTGGTAGCAGAACACTTCGGAGCGGATGATGAACGGCTGGCGCGTGCGCTGATGCTTTCGCATTTGAGCGCGATTTACATCCATAACCAGTTACCGCGTTTGTCTGCGCTTTGTGCCGCAACGACCGCAGCAATGGGGGCCGCTGCCGGGATGGCATGGCTGGTGGATGGGCGTTATGAAACCATCTCGATGGCGATCAGCAGTATGATCGGCGATGTCAGCGGCATGATTTGCGATGGAGCGTCGAACAGCTGCGCGATGAAGGTTTCGACCAGTGCTTCGGCTGCGTGGAAAGCGGTGTTAATGGCGCTGGATGATACCGCCGTGACCGGCAATGAAGGGATTGTGGCGCATGATGTTGAGCAGTCGATTGCCAACCTGTGTGCGTTAGCAAGCCATTCGATGCAGCAAACCGATCGGCAGATTATCGAGATTATGGCGAGCAAGGCCAGATAAACGCCAGGTTTTGGGTATCGTGCCGGATGCGATGCTGGCGCATCTTGTCCGGCCTGCGGGTTGTTTAATTCGTTAATGTTGTTGGATTTTGTAGGCCGGATAAGGCGTTTTCGCCGCATCCGGCAACCTGTCTTTACGCGGTAGCTTCATCCTCGGCTAAACGCGTTTCAGCATCCGCGACGATAGCTTCCAGCTCGCTCAACATCTCTTCATAGCCAAAATTTTTGGCGGTGCGAGCAGGTTCTTTCGCCACCACGGGCTTCACCGGCTGGCGCTTTTTGGCCAATTTTTTACTCATCATCATCTCCCTGTAAAAACAACTAGACAGGCAAATCTATCAGCAAAGCGCGCAGTGGGGAATCGGCAACCAGCGTAATGTTAGCCTCGTCACGAATAAACGCCCCATCACCGCAGGTTAGCGCCGCTTTCTCTTCATGATGCGTAAGCGCATGAAATTTCCCGTGAATCGATTGCAAATACGCGCGTGGCCCATGCAACTGGAAATTCGCACTTTCGCCTTTGTCGAGCACGATATGGTGCAGCCACACTTGTTGGCGCAGTTGCAGGCTACCCACTGTGCCCTCTGGCGAGGCGATTAATTGCTGCTTGCCCATATTAAGCGCCAGTTTTTGAATCAGCGGATTCTCTCGCTGCGGGCAGGCGTCCAGCCAAAGCTGCATTCGTGTTAACGGTTTGTCTTTGCTGAGATTGTGTTCGCTATAGCTGACACCCGGCTGGGTAGAGAGCAGCAACGCCTCTCCGGCTCTGGCCTGAACATGATTGCCTTCGCTGTCGCGATACTCTGCTTCTCCATCCAGAATCACATTTAAAATATCGACTTTGGGATAGGTTCGCGGCTGAAAGGCGGCACCTGGGGCCAGCACTTCCTGGTTAAGCACGCGCAGGGAGGCATAGCCTAACAATTTCGGGTCGAAGTAGTGTCCAAAGGAAAAAGTATACCGGGCCTGCAACCATCCGTAGTCTGCTTGTCCACACTGTCTGGCAGTTCGGGTAGTAATCATAATTCTTGACCTCTCTTTACTTCCTTTTATGGTAAGGGGCTGGACGCTACATTGTTAGCCAGATATTCTGCCCGGTATGTTCAAATTTCCTGAATGAGAACGAAATGGCCAAAGAAAGGGCATTAACGCTGGAAGCACTACGGGTTATGGATGCGATCGATCGCCGGGGCAGTTTTGCGGCGGCAGCGGATGAGCTGGGACGCGTGCCTTCCGCACTTAGCTACACCATGCAAAAACTGGAAGAAGAGCTGGATGTGGTGCTGTTTGACCGCTCGGGCCATCGCACCAAATTCACCAATGTCGGGAGGATGTTGCTGGAGCGAGGGCGCGTTTTGCTGGAAGCCGCAGATAAACTGACTACCGATGCGGAAGCCCTCGCGCGCGGTTGGGAAACGCATCTCACCATTGTGACCGAGGCGCTGGTACCGACACCTGCCTTTTTCCCGTTAATCGACAAACTGGCGGCAAAAGCCAATACCCAACTGGCAATCATCACCGAAGTGCTGGCGGGGGCGTGGGAACGACTGGAGCAGGGG
>NZ_CAOLGM010000120.1:0-14370 GCF_948475835.1 uncultured Escherichia sp.
CCAGACCAGGATACTGAATCCTGGCAGGCGCGGCATTTTCAGGCGAGGGAGAGATAAACGCATCAACCTAACTCCTTCGCCAGACGGGCAAACTCATTGCCTCGTTGTTCAAAGTTCTTGAACTGATCAAGGCTGGCACAGGCCGGGGAGAGCAGAACCATATCGCCCGGCTGAACACGCGGAGCCAGCAAGCGCATCGCTTGTTCCATGGTTTCGGTTTGTTCTGCCACTTCCGGGCGTAGCGCCGCCAGCTGCGCACCGTCACGACCAAAACAGTACAAACGCACGTTGTCGCCATTCAGATAGCGCGCCAGTGGACTGAAGTCCGCCGATTTACCATCGCCGCCCAGCAACAAATGCAGCGTGCCGTCTACCTGCAAGCCATTCAACGCCGCTTCCGTACTGCCGACGTTAGTGGCTTTCGAATCGTTAATCCAGCGTACGCCATTGTGCTCCAGCACCACTTCAAAGCGATGCGGCAGACCGGCGAAGGTGGTTAACGCTTTCAGGCTGCTGGCGCGCGGCAAACCAGCTGCGTCTGCCAGTGCCAGTGCTGCCAGCGCATTGGTGTAGTTATGCTGCCCGGAAAGTTTCATCTCTTTCACGTTCAGCACTTTCTCGCCTTTCACTCGCAGCCAGGTTTCTCCCTGCTGATGATTCAGGTGATAGTCACCCATGTTGACGCCAAAGCTGACGCAGCGTTCATCAGCACCGCGAATCGGCATTGTTAAGGCATCATCAGCATTGACGACACAAACTTTCGCATTTTCGTAAATACGCAATTTTGCCGCACGGTATTGCTGCAAACCAAACGGATAGCGGTCCATATGATCTTCAGTCACGTTCAGAATGGTCGCCGCCACCGCCTGTAAGCTGGAAGTGGTTTCCAGCTGGAAGCTCGACAGTTCCAGCACGTACAGTTCGCACTCAGCATCAAGCAGCATCAACGCTGGCAGGCCAATATTGCCACCCACACCAACGTTAACCCCCGCCGCTTTCGCCATTTCACCCACTAGCGTGGTGACCGTGCTTTTGCCGTTAGAACCGGTAATCGCCACAATCGGTGCTTGTGCTTCGCGGCAGAACAGCTCGATATCGCCAACGATTTCGATTCCGGCATCAGCGGCAGCGCTTAAGGATGGATGCGCCAGTGCAATACCGGGACTGGCGACAATCAGATCTGCCGCCATCAGCCATTCATCATTCAGACTGCCCGTGTGGCGTTCTACGGCTTCGGGTAATTTATCCAGGCCAGGCGGTGTCATACGCGTATCCATAACGCGCGGCGTCACACCGCGAGCGAGGAAAAAGTCCACGCAGGAAAGCCCAGTGAGGCCCAGGCCGATAATGACGACATTTTTACCCTGATAATCAGCCATGATTAACGTACCTTCAGCGTTGCCAGACCAATCAGAACCAGCATCAGCGAAATAATCCAGAAACGCACAATGACGCGCGGTTCCGGCCAGCCTTTCAGTTCATAGTGGTGATGAATCGGTGCCATGCGGAAAATACGTTGTCCGCGCAGTTTAAAGGAGCCGACCTGCAGGATGACAGAAAGCGTTTCTACCACGAACACGCCCCCCATAATCACCAGCAGGAATTCCTGACGTAGCAGTACGGCGATAATGCCTAACGCACCACCTAACGCCAACGAACCTACATCGCCCATAAAGACCTGCGCCGGATAGGTGTTAAACCACAGGAAGCCCAGTCCTGCCCCGACTATCGCCGTGCAGACAATGACCAGTTCCCCTGCGTGTCGCAGATACGGTATATGCAAGTAGCTGGCAAAGTTCATATTGCCGGTCGCCCACGCCACCAGCGCAAAACCACCGGCGACAAATACGGTCGGCATAATTGCCAGGCCGTCGAGACCATCGGTCAGGTTTACCGCGTTGCCAGTACCCACAATGACGAAGTAAGCCAGCAGAATGTAGAACAGCCCCAGCTGCGGCATCACATCTTTAAAGAATGGGACCACCAGCTGCGTTGCGGGCGTGTCTTTGCCGGCAAGGTACAGGGCGAAGGCGACACCCAGCGCAATGACCGACATCCAGAAATACTTCCAACGAGCGATCAACCCTTTGGTGTCTTTACGCACCACTTTGCGATAATCATCAACAAAGCCAATAACACCGTAACCTACCAGCACCACCAACACGCACCAGACGTACGGATTGGACGGGTAAGCCCACAGCAGTACGGAGATCACTATCGCCGTCAGGATCATAATCCCGCCCATGGTCGGCGTACCGCGCTTGCTGAAGTGTGATTCAGGACCGTCGTTACGCACCACCTGACCAAAGGAAAGTTTTTGCAAATGAGCAATCATACGCGGGCCCATCCACAATGAGATGAACAGCGCGGTCAGCAGGCTGACGATGGCGCGAAACGTCAGATAGGAAAAGACGTTAAAGCCGGAATAATATTTGACCAAATGTTCGGCCAGCCAAACTAACATGTCCCATTCTCCTGTAAAGCGCGTACTACCTCTTCCATGGCGGCACTACGTGAACCCTTAACTAAAATCGTAATTACCTGTTGCTCAGCAATCAGTGATTTAAGACGCGTAATTAACGCAGTTTTATCAGCAAAATGTTCGCCAACGCCGCTGGCGGTGCTGATAGCATGGCTTTGTTTACCCACGCTTAACACGCGGTCAATACCAGCAGCTTTTGCCGCCTCGCCCACCTGTACATGGCAGGCTTCGCTTTCAGCGCCCAGTTCCGCCATATCGCCCACCACCAGCACGCGGTAGCCCGGCATTTCAGCCAGTACCTGAACAGCGGCGGTCATTGAACCGACATTGGCGTTGTAGGAGTCGTCGAGCAGCAACTGGTTTTCTGCCAGTTGGATGGGGAACAGACGGCCTGGAACAGCTTTCAGATTTGCCAGCCCCGCTTTGATAGCATCAAGCGTTGCGCCCACGGACATGGAGAGCGCAGCGGCTGCCAGCGCATTCGCAATATTGTGACGCCCCGGCAACGGCAGCAGAACATCGACGCTACCGGTTGGGGTTTGTAGGGTAAATTCCGTACCGTGCGAGGTCACATGGATATTGGTGGCGGTGAAATCGCTGTTGGCGGCATTGGGTGAGAAACGCCACACTTTGCGTGAGCCAATTACGCTCTGCCAGTTCAGCCAGTCGTTGTTGTCGGCGTTCATAATGGCGATACCGTTTTCCGGCAGGCCGCTAAAGATTTCACCTTTCGCTTTCGCGACACCCGCAAGCGAGCCAAAACCTTCCAGATGCGCCGCTGCCAGGTTGTTGACCAGCGCAGCTTCCGGGCGAGTCAGACTCACAGTCCAGGCTATTTCGCCCTGATGGTTCGCGCCAAGTTCAATAACTGCGTAATCGTATTCCGGCGTTAAGCGCAACAGCGTCATCGGTACACCGATGTCGTTGTTGAGATTGCCTGCCGTATAAAGCGTGTTGCCGCACTGGCTTAAAATCGCCGCCGTCATCTCTTTAACGGAGGTTTTGCCGGAGGACCCCGTCAGAGCAACCACGCGCGCCGGAACTTGCTGGCGAACCCATGCAGCCAGTTCACCAAACGCCAGACGCGTATCCTTGACGATTAACTGCGGCAGGTCGATGTCCAGCGGACGGCTAACCAGTAGTGCGCCTGCGCCGCCAGCTTTCGCCTGGTCGGCAAAATCGTGGGCATCAAAACGTTCGCCTTTCAGGGCAACAAACAGGCAGCCCGGCGTCAGTTTTCGGGTATCAGTGGTTACAGCATCAAGGGTGATATCTGCACCTTGCAGTTCACCGTTGAGAATGTCGGTAAGTTGGCTAAGGGTTACGCTAATCATGCAATCACCCCCAGCAGACGCGCCACCGTGACGCGATCGGAGTAGTCCAGACGCTGATTGCCAACAATCTGGTAATCTTCATGGCCTTTGCCCGCGACCAGTACCACATCATTCTCTTTAGCCTGCATAACGGCGCAAGTCACCGCTTCAGCACGGCCTTCCATCACTTTGGCATGTCCGGCATCTAACATTCCCGCCAGAATATCGTTGATGATGGCACGCGGTTCTTCGGTACGCGGGTTATCGTCCGTCACCACCGCCACGTCAGCAAACTCTTCGGCAATTGCGCCCATCAGTGGACGCTTACCTTTATCGCGATCGCCACCACAGCCAAAGACGCACCACAGCTTGCCCGCACAGTGCAGGCGCGCCGCCTGTAAGGCTTTTTCCAGTGCATCCGGCGTATGCGCGTAATCCACCACCACCGTCGGTTTGCCTGGCGCAGTGAACACTTCCATACGTCCGCAAACCGGTTGCAGACGCGCGGCGGTTTTCAGCAGATCAGCCAGTGGATAGCCGAGTGCCAGCAGTGTCGCCAGCGCGAGCAGCAGGTTGCTGACGTTAAAAGCGCCCATCAGATGGCTTTCAATTTCGCCATCGCCCCAACTTGAGCTAAAGCGAATCGTCGCACCGCTGTCGTGATAGTTCACGTCGATCGCTTTTAACCAGCGTCCGTGACAGTTCGGATTGATATGATCTTCCATTGATACCGCAACCGCGTCCGGCAGTTTTGCCAGCCAGCGGCGGCCCACTTCATCGTCGGCGTTAATAATCGCCTGACCGCAATGATGTTCAGAATAAAGCAGCCATTTCGCAGCTTCGTAGTGTTCCATATCACCATGATAATCAAGGTGATCGCGGCTTAAGTTGGTAAAGACCGACGCCGCAAATTTCAATGCCGCCACACGGTGCTGTACCAGCCCGTGGGAGGAAACTTCCATTGCGCAAAACGTCGCGCCCTGCTCCACCAGCCCCGCCAGCTCATGCTGAACATCGACTGCCGAACCGGTAGTATTTTCTGTCGGGATCACTTTCCCAAGCAGACCGTTACCAACGGTGCCCATTACCGCGCTGGTTTCGCCAAGCAGTTGGCTCCACTGCGCCAGCAGCTGGGTAGTCGTGGTTTTGCCGTTGGTGCCCGTTACGCCTACGAGACGTAAATTGTCAGAGGGTTCATGGTAAAAGCGGCCCGCCAGTGCAGATAAACGCTCGTTGAGCTGGCTGAGATAGATGACCGGTACGCCGTGCATTTCACGGATTTCACCATCGGTCGCCTCATCTTTCGCCTCTGCAATAATGGCAGCCACACCTTGCGCTATCGCCTGCGGGATATATCGACGCCCGTCCGCCTGATGACCTACTACAGCTACAAAGAGATCGCCCGCCGCAGCCACACGGCTGTCGAGTGTCATCTCTCGCAGTGCTCGCGAAGGTGCGTCTGGCACCCACGGAGCAAGAAGGTCGCGCAAATTACGATCTGCCACCTGTCCCCTCGCCTTGATTAATCACAAATTCATTTTTATCGCCCGTTGTCAGCGCATCCGGCTCGATGTTCATGGTACGCAATACGCCGCCCATGATGGCACCAAAGACCGGCGCGGAAACGGCGCCGCCGTAGTATTTACCCGCCTGCGGATCGTTGATAACAACAACCAGCGCGAAGCGCGGCTGACTCGCAGGCGCAACGCCTGCGGTATAAGCAATATATTTATTGATGTAGCGACCGTCCGGCCCGACCTTTTTCGCGGTACCGGTTTTAATGGCGATACGATAGCCTTTAATCGCCGCTTTCACGCCGCCGCCGCCTGGTAGCGCCACGCTTTCCATCATATGCACCACGGTGCGAACAATGGATTCCGGGAAGACACGTTCACCGGGAACCGGGGGGTCAACTTTGGTAATCGACAGTGGGCGATAAATGCCGTAGCTGCCGATAGTTGCGTAGACTCGCGCTAACTGTAACGGTGTTACCATTAGCCCGTAGCCGAAAGAGAAGGTGGCCCTCTCTATGTCAGACCACCGTTGTTTTTGAGGATATAAGCCACTGCGTTCTCCGACCAACCCCAAATTGGTCGCTTTTCCCAGTCCAAAACGTGAGTAAGTATCTACTAACGCTGAGGACGGCATCGCTAACGCCAGCTTGGAAACACCGACGTTACTCGACTTCTGTAATACCCCGGTCAGGGTTAATTCGCTGTAGCGTGCCACGTCTTTGATTTCGTGGCCGTTAATTCGATAAGGAATGGTATTGAGTACCGAGTTTTCCCGCACCACGCCACGTTGCAACGCGGTCATTACCACCATCGGTTTAACCGTTGAGCCCGGTTCAAACACGTCGGTGATGGTACGGTTACGCATCGCCTCTTTCGGCGTGCCGCTCAGATTGTTAGGGTTGTATGACGGGCTGTTAGCCATCGCCAGCACTTCACCGGTGTTGACATCCACCAGCACGGCGCTACCGGATTCAGCCTTGTTAAAGGCCACCGCGTTGTTCAGTTCGCGATAAACCAGCGCCTGCAAGCGTTCATCAATACTCAACGCCAGGTTGTGCGCTGCCTGGCTGTCAGTAGAAGAAATATCTTCAATTACGCGACCATAGCGGTCTTTACGCACAATGCGCTCACCCGGCTGCCCGGTAAGCCATTTATCGAAACTCTTCTCAACGCCCTCAATCCCCTGACTATCGACGTTAGTAAAGCCGATGAGGTGAGCAGTCACTTCGCCGGATGGATAATAACGGCGAGATTCTTCACGCAGATGAATCCCCGGCAGTTTCAGTTTTTTGATGTAGTCCGCCATGTCAGGGTTTACCTGACGCGCCAGATAAATAAAGCGCCCTTTCGGGTTGGCGTTAATGCGGGCAGAAAGCTGATCCAGCGGAATATTGAGCGCGTTAGCCAGCGCCTTCCAGCGGTCACCGACGCTGATACCGCCAGCGTCATGCACTTCTTTCGGGTCAGCCCAAATCGCTTTTACCGGCACGCTCACCGCTAACGGGCGACCAGAACGGTCAGTAATCATGCCGCGGGAGGTGGAAACTTGCTGAACGCGAAGAGAACGCATGTCGCCCTCTTTCACCAGCATATCCGGGGAGATAACTTGTAACCACGCTACGCGTCCGAGCAGAAAAGCCAGCGCCAGGAGAATACAGCCGCATAACAACGCAAAACGCCAACTAATAAAGTTGGCATGTTCTTCCTGACGTTTTGGTTTCTGCGTTTTCGCCGCTGCTTTCATGCGTCGCGTTTATCCTTATTTTTGCACTACGATATTTTCTTGTGACGGATCAACATGCTGCATTTGCAGCTTTTCCGTGGCGATCCTTTCCACCCGGCTATGGTCGCCGAGCGCATTCTCTTCAAGGATCAGGTTGCGCCATTCAATGTCTAAAGCATCTCGCTCCAGCACCAGTTGTTCGCGCTGAGCGGTCAGTAAACGGGTATGGTGCGCCGTGGTTACCACGGTCACCGCCGTCAAAATAATGCAAATGAACAGGCAGAGTGGCAGCTTCCCAAATCGCAAAAGATCGTCACCGATAACACCAGGCAATGCATGGCGCTCGTGGCTTCCCATCGATCCTTTAACTTTGCTTAGAGCTTCTGTCACTCTGCTGATCATGCGTTCGTCCTCTCTGCAATACGCAGAACTGAACTACGGGCACGGGGGTTCTCAGCCACCTCTTCTTCGCCCGGCATTAACTTGCCTAGTGCTCGCAGCTGACGGCCACCCAGTTTTTTGAGCTGCTCTTCAGTCATCGGTAACCCTGCCGGAACTTGCGGACCGCGGCTGTTTTCACGCATAAAACGTTTCACAATACGGTCTTCCAGCGAGTGGAAGCTGATGATCGAAAGCCGCCCACCCGGGGCCAGCACGTTGAGCGAGCTTTTTAGCGCCTGCTCTATCTCCTCCAGTTCACTGTTTACCCAAATGCGCACCGCCTGGAAGGTACGGGTCGCGGGATGTTTAAACTTATCTTTCACCGGCGTTGCAGCAGCCACGACTTCCGCCAGTTCTTTGGTGCGGGTCATCGGCTGTTCGCGGTTACGCTCGACAATGGCGCGGGCAATGCGTTTGGCAAAACGCTCTTCACCATAGGTTTTCAATACCCAGGCGATATCGGCTTCTTCTGCGGTTTGTAGCCATTCAGCGGCTGACTGCCCACGGGTTGGGTCCATACGCATGTCCAGCGGACCATCGCGCATAAAGGAAAAGCCGCGTTCAGCATCATCAAGTTGCGGTGAAGAGACACCAAGATCGAGGAGAATGCCGTCGATCTTGCCGATAAGATCGCGCTCGGCAACGTATTCGCCCAGCGCGGAAAAAGGTCCGTGGATGATGGAGAAGCGCGGATCATCAATAGTCTTCGCAACGGCGATAGCCTGCGGGTCGCGATCGATCGCCAGCAAACGCCCCTCTTCGCCAAGCTGCGAGAGGATCAGACGTGAGTGACCACCGCGACCAAAAGTCCCATCAATGTAGATGCCATCAGGACGGATATTGAGGCCATTAACGGCTTCATCCAGCAGCACCGTAGTATGTTTATAGTTTTCCATCATTTTATAGAGACAAGTCCTGCAGTCGCTCCGATAAGTCTCCGGTAGCCAACTGCTCTGCGTCGATATCTTCCTTGACCTGTTGATGCCAGGTTGTTTCATCCCACAGCTCAAACTTGTTGAACTGTCCAACCAACATCACTTCTTTTGTCAGCCCGGCATGTTGCCGCAGTACTGGCGCGATTAACAATCGACCTGCGCCATCCATCTGACATTCGCTGGCATGACCTAACAGTAGGCGCTGCACACGGCGCTCAACCGGGTTCATGCTCGACAGACGCGATAATTTTTGCTCGATAATTTCCCATTCAGGCAGGGGGTAAAGCAGCAGGCACGGGTGATGAATGTCAATGGTGCAAACCATTTGACCGGCAGCGTTCTCAAGCAGCTGTTCCCGATAACGGGTAGGCACTGATAAGCGCCCTTTGCTGTCGAGATTGACTAACGTTGCTCCCCGGAACATGCCAGCCTCACCCCTTATTCCCACTTTGCCCCACAATTTCCCACTGAAAGGAGTTTACGGAGCGGAGGAAAAGCTTGTCAAGCCAGTCACAAGGCATACCGAGGTAAAAAACCCGATGTTTACGGCTAATATCAGCGTTGTTTATTTTACGTCCAACGTTCGAAGCAAATTAACGTTATGAATAGCTGTAAGAAAAAAACCCTCATCGTCATCACCGTTTTAAAATGACTCACTATTTTCCACAGCAAATATAAAGTGTCAGTTTGCGACGCGAGCGGCATTTTAGGACATATCTTCCCCGGTTAACAGTCCCTGTTGCGTCTGTGTGGCGCTTGATGCCAGCGGGTTTGCGCAAAAGCAAAGAAAAGTGCTTGTTAAATCGGCAATTCATCTCTGCATGTAACAAAATAATGCAAAAACGCGCTGTCGATATCACTTAATTATTGTGAATTTCAGCTGGTGAGTTAATTAACGGGCGGGTTTAAAAGCATTTATCAATAATAGTCAGGAATAGTCTTATTTACTTTAAGGATATTGATGTCCAGTCCCGTACTCTACGCGCCAGAGTGAAATTCACCTGGCGCGTATTTTTGTTCGCAGCTTAGCTACGGCTGAGCACGCCGCGGCGATAGAGATTACGTTTAATGCGCGTTAAACCAGGTTTTGGCTTACGTGGTTCGTCCAGGCTTGCCAGGACAATCTCCAGCACACGCTCTGCGACATCGCGGTGACGTTGAGCCACTGCCAGCACTGGGCACTGTAAGAAGTCGAGCAGTTCATTATCGCCAAAGGTGGCAATTGCCAGGTCAGAAGGCAGTTTGCCGTCGCGACGCAGCGTGACATCCATTACTCCTTGCAACAACGCAAACGACGTTGTGAACAGCGCCTGCGGCATCGGATGCGTTTCCAGCCATTTTTCGAATAACTGGGCAGCCGCCTCCCGCTCATAGCTGTTGGCATACAGAAAATGCACTTCGCGCGGATCATCTTTCCAGGCAGTACGGAAACCTTGTTCACGCAGGAAGCTGACAGAAAGCTCCGGCAGCGCGCCAAGATAAAGCACCGTCTCGGCGGGAAACTTACGTAACTCTTCCGCCAGCATTTCGGCATCATCCTGATCGGCACCAACCACGCTGGTAAAGTGTTCACGATCGAGGGCGCGGTCCAGCGCGACAATCGGGAACGGGTCGTTAGCCCAGCGTTGATAAAAAGGATGCTCAGGAGGCAACGACGTCGAAACAATAATGGCATCGACCTGACGCTGTAAAAGGTGCTCAATACAGCGCATTTCGTTGTCTGGCTGATCTTCTGAGCAGGCAATCAGCAGTTGATAACCCCGTTGCCGCGCCTGGCGTTCAAGATAGTTAGCGATGCGGGTATAGCTGGTGTTCTCCAGATCGGGGATCACAAGACCAATAGAACGTGTGCGTCCAGCACGAAGCCCAGCTGCCACGGCGTTCGGGTGGTAATTGTGCTCACGCACCACAGCCATGACTTTTTCAACGGTTTTGTCGCTCACACGGTATTGCTTCGCTTTGCCGTTAATAACATAGCTTGCAGTGGTCCGCGACACTCCCGCCAGCCGAGCGATTTCATCCAGTTTCACAATTGCCCCTTGCGTAAAATGTAAAAACCATAGCCATTGTACTGGTATGGGTTAAATTCATTAACATCTAAGCGCAGAAAATTAACTGCGGCAACTGCTTTTATTCCAGGTTCCCACTGATTTCGCAAAAAAAGCCCAACGTGACATGTTGGGCTGCAAATTGCGCACTGAGATCATTCTCAACGCATTATTTTATCGCCGCGCGAAAGTCCGACCACACCAGAGCGAGCAACTTCCACAATTTTCGCCACATCGCGAATCGATGCTAAAAATGCATCAAGCTTATCGCTGGTGCCTGCTAATTGAACGGTATAAAGCGAGGGGGTGACATCGATAATTTGCCCACGGAATATTTCCGTATTACGTTTCACTTCGTCACGCCCGTAACCGCTGGCCTGAATTTTCACCAGCATGATTTCCCGCTCAACATGCGCGCCCTGCCCCAACTCACTCACGCGCAAGACATCGACCAGCTTGTGTAATTGCTTTTCGATCTGCTCAAGCACTTTTTCATCGCCCACGGTCTGGATGGTCATACGCGATAATGTCGGATCGTCGGTTGGCGCAACGGTCAGGCTTTCAATGTTGTAGCCACGCTGGGAAAAAAGGCCAATCACGCGGGATAACGCGCCTGATTCATTTTCGAGTAAGACTGATAATATCCGGCGCATAATCAGGTTCTCTCCGTTTTGCTTAACCACATTTCATCCATTCCGCCCCCGCGAATCTGCATCGGGTAGACGTGCTCACTGCCATCGACGGTAACATCAACAAACACCAGGCGATTATTGCGCACCTGTTCCAGCGCCTCGCTAAGTTTGCTTTCCAGCTCATGCGGATGAGAGATCTGGATCCCGACGTGACCATAGGCTTCCGCCAGACGGACGAAATCGGGTAGTGATTGCATATAAGATTGTGAATGACGGCCGGAATAGATCATGTCCTGCCACTGTTTCACCATCCCCAGATAGCGGTTATTGAGATTCACCACCAGTACCGGCAACTCGTATTGCAACGCGGTAGACAGTTCCTGGATGTTCATCTGAATACTGCCGTCGCCAGTGACGCAAACCACGGTTTCTTCTGGCAACGCCATTTTGACGCCCAGTGCCGCAGGTAAACCAAAACCCATCGTGCCGAGGCCACCGGAATTGATCCAGCGACGCGGTTTGTCGAATGGATAATAAAGTGCAGCAAACATCTGGTGCTGCCCGACATCGGACGTCACGTAAGCGTCTCCCTTCGTCAACCGCCAAAGAGTCTCGATCACCGCCTGCGGTTTAATCTTTTCACTGTGAGTGTCATATTTCAGGCACTGACGAGCGCGCCACTGTTCAATCTGCTGCCACCAGTCGCGGATCTCATCCAGCGGTTGATGGGCGGATTCTTGCGACAGGAGTTCAAGCATTTGTTCGAGGACCTGGCGAGCATCCCCCACAATCGGGATATCAGCAGTCACGGTTTTAGAAATGGAAGTAGGATCAATATCGATATGCAGAACAGTGGCATTTGGGCAGTACTTTGCCAGATTATTCGTCGTTCGGTCATCAAATCTTACCCCGACGGCGAAAATCACATCCGCGTTATGCATCGTCATATTGGCTTCGTAGGTGCCGTGCATTCCCAGCATGCCCAGCGCCTGACGATGCGTTGCCGGAAATGCCCCCAGGCCCATCAATGAGGAAACAACGGGCAGATTCAACGCCTCCACCGTTTCTTTCAACTGCTGATGGCAGCCCGCCGTGATTGCCCCACCGCCTACGTAGACAACCGGTTTTTTTGCCGCCACCAGCGTTTGCAGAGCACGCTTAATTTGCCCTTTATGTCCGGTAGTAGTGGGATTGTAAGAACGCATACTAACCGACTCCGGCCAGACATAGGGTAATTTGTTCGCCGGATTAAGAATATCTTTCGGTAAATCAACGACTACTGGTCCAGGACGACCACTTGCCGCCAGCCAGAAAGCCTTTTTCAGCACCTGCGGAATGTCTTCCGTTTGCTTAACCAGAAAACTGTGTTTAACCACCGGTCGCGAAATCCCCACCATGTCGCACTCCTGAAAGGCATCGTAACCTATCAACGAGGTCGCTACCTGCCCGGAAAGGACAACTAATGGAATGGAATCCATATAAGCGGTGGCGATGCCGGTAATCGCATTGGTCGCCCCTGGACCCGACGTTACCAGCACGACGCCGACTTCCCCGGTCGCACGCGCCAGGCCATCGGCCATATGCACCGCCGCCTGCTCATGACGAACTAATACATGATCAATACCACCCACGGTATGCAATGCATCGTAAATATCAAGGACTGCGCCTCCGGGATAACCGAATACTTGTTTAACGCCCTGATCGATAAGCGATCGGACGACCATCTCGGCTCCAGACAACATCTCCATGGCCTGCCTCACTGTTTGACGGAAAAAATGTGTAAAACACATTAACCGTCCGATCTTGCTTAAGCAATTGGCAGCCAGAGACATAAACGCAGGGTAATAAGAATAAACAGGAGGAAAGGTGAAAAGAAACGATAAAATCCTCCATTACGAAGGATTAAATTGATAATAAATCGGCTGAATCCCACAACTTACAGCAATTTCTCTATTTTTTTAATTAATCCTAAAACAGAGAGCCCACACATTCAGAATAAAATTCTACATTCAATAAAAAATACAGAATAAACCAGACATTCATGCCTGACCTATTCTGCATTCAGTTAGCGTTTGCAAATTGAGACTAATTGCTCTTCCATCCACTGATGGCCTTTATCGCGCCCGGCAGCTTCATGCCAGGAGAGATAACAGGTTCTGCTATTTTGTTTTAACGGCAGCGGTAATACCTGTAATTCTAAGGATTCAGCGAACTCTTCAGCCAGCCAACGCGGCGCAATAGCGACCAAATGCGTTTGCGACACCACGCTAAGTACGCTCATCATTGCCATGCCCTGATACGCGATACTGGCTTGCTTATCTACCGTGTCATACCAAGGTTGACTAAATGACGCGAAACGATCGAGCGAAACCGCCGCATGTTGTTCGTTATAAACATCATGTTTCAGTAACGGGCCCTTAATTGTTGGATGATTTTTGCTGGCTACCAGCACCATTTCATCTTTAAATAATGGCACGCTGGTAAATTCAGGACGATGGAAGTCTTCATAACTAATCACAAACTCCGTTTCCTGATAACGCAGCTGATGTTCAGTGTTCTGATTTAATGAAGACTTGAACATAACATGTATATTTGGCGCAATCTGCTCAATGTGATTATAAATCTGCGAGGTCAGAATGCTGTCTAACGGGCTGCAAACACAAAGATGAAATACACGTTCACTGCTCGCGGGTTCAAAACCTGAACCAGGCAATTCATTTTGTACTAGTTGCAATGCCTGACGAACTGAGCCAAAAAGTTGAAATGCGCGAGCAGTCGGTTGAATACCACGGCCATAACGAACAAAAAGCTCGTCATTAAACATCACCTTCAGGCGTGCAACAGCGTTACTGACCGCAGGTTGCGACATACCCAGAACATGAGCGGCACGGGTAATGTTTTGCTCCTGCATCACGGCATCGAAAACGGTTAATAAGTTGAGATCGACCATGCGTAGCTGTGGCTTGCTTAACTCCGCCGTCTCTGAATGATCTGTTTGTACCTCTGGCATACTTAACTCCACTGTCACACTTAACTCCCTTTCCCTTATTGGAATGCAGAGAAATAATCCTGAAGAATATGATTTATCATGCATATAAAATAAGAAAAAGCAAAATGAGTAAAATTCGGAAAACATAAAGATACGGGTTCTGATAAAAACAGAATCCATTGCCGTGGAATGAGTCATTTACCACAGCATAATAATCCATAATGTTTTTGTTGCGAAAACAATCTAATCATAACTACCGCGAATACTCAATCATCTACAAAATGGATTAAATG
>NZ_CAOLGM010000121.1:0-14316 GCF_948475835.1 uncultured Escherichia sp.
ATCGTAGCGACTGCGACAGTAATGATTCATCGCTACCGCCACTGCTGCCACTGCCAGCAGCAAGGTCAGAAGCGCCGAAAGCAGCAGGAACTGTTGCGAGCGTTCCATCGATCGCCCCAGCGCGCCTTCGTCCTGTTCCAGACCGTACCAGCGTTGTTCGGGTTTAAGCTGGGGTAACAACCATTTCTCATAGCCGTCGAGCTGGTTCTCGTTGCCGCCGAATTTATAACGCCAGGTGACCCGACTCCCCGGCTGCACGGCTCCGGTTTTATCGACATCCGCCAGATTCATCATCAGACGCGGAGCCATCTGGAAGGGGTTAAAACCGGAATCCGGTTCCTGAATCACTTCTCCGGCAATCCGCAAGGTGGCATCGCCCACGTCAATGGTGTCGCCCGTTTTCAGGTTAAGCAGCGCCATCAGGCGTGGGGCCAGCAATACGCTGCCCGCCTGCGGTTTCAGGCCAGGGGGATTAGTTTGCAGATCGCCATACATCGGGTAGATATCATCCACCGCTTTGACGTTCGCCAGCTGCGGTGTGTCGCCTGCAAATGTCATGGTGGCGAAAGTCAGCTGCTTGCCGACTTTCAGGCCGCGCTTTTGCGCTTCCTCCAGCCATGCTTGCGGCACTTCGCGCGAACTGCGCAACGCCCGATCGCCCGCCATAAACTCCCGGCTTTGTTGGCTTAAGCCCTTCTCCATGCGATCGCTGATATTGCCCAGCGCCAGCACGCAGGCCACCGCCAGGCTTAGCGCCAGCCAGACAATTAATAGCGACGGCGAACGCCATTCGCGCCAGAACCAACGTGCAATCATGCTTCCTCCTGCAACTGCCCGTTCACCAGCCGTAAGCAGCGGTCGCAGCGTGCCGCCAGTTGCAGGTCGTGGGTCACCATAATCAACGTGGTGCCATGTTCACGGTTGAGGGAAAACAGCAGGTCGGCAATTTTATCGCCCGTCTGGCGGTCAAGGTTGCCGGTGGGTTCGTCGGCAAACAGCACATCAGGTCGACCATTAAAGGCTCGTGCCAGCGCCACTCGTTGCTGTTCACCGCCGGAAAGCTGTGCCGGAAGATGATCCAGACGTTTACCCAGCCCTAACTGTTCGAGCAACGCTTTCGCCCCGTTACGACTTTCCGCGCTACTCTCACCGCGCAGCAGAGCCGGAAGCTCGACGTTTTCCAGCGCGTTAAGGGTAGGAATTAACATAAATGACTGAAAAACAAAGCCGACGTGCTTCGCGCGCAACTTTGCCCGCGCTTCTTCGTCCATATTATGTAGCGGTTGTCCCACCAGACTCACTTCGCCACTGCTGCCGTCATCAAGCCCGGCGAGGATCGCCAGCAAGGTTGACTTACCCGATCCCGACTCGCCCACCAGTGCGATGGTCTCGCCACGTTTGACAACCAGCTCAACTCCGGTGAGGATGGAGAGTTCATGCTCCCCCTGACCGACGGACTTCTTAAGATGATGAACTTCAACAATGTTTTCCGCTGGCATTTGCCCTTCCTGTTCCTGGTCCTGTTAACCTTCCGTGCCGCCGCAGCGGACACGTTATTGATTCTGGGTGATAGCCTGAGCGCCGGGTATCGAATGTCTGCCAGCGCGGCCTGGCCTGCCTTGTTGAATGATAAGTGGCAGAGTAAAACGTCGGTAGTTAATGCCAGCATCAGCGGCGACACCTCGCAACAAGGACTGGCACGCCTTCCGGCTCTGCTGAAACAGCATCAGCCGCGTTGGGTGCTGGTTGAACTGGGCGGCAATGACGGTTTGCGTGGTTTTCAGCCACAGCAAACCGAGCAAACGCTGCGCCAGATTTTGCAGGATGTCAAAGCCGCCAACGCTGAACCATTGTTAATGCAAATACGTCTGCCTGCAAACTATGGTCGCCGTTATAATGAAGCCTTTAGCGCCATTTACCCCAAACTCGCCAAAGAGTTTGATGTTCCGCTGCTGCCCTTTTTTATGGAAGAGGTCTACCTCAAGCCACAATGGATGCAGGATGACGGTATTCATCCCAACCGCGACGCCCAGCCGTTTATTGCCGACTGGATGGCGAAGCAGTTGCAGCCTTTAGTAAATCATGACTCATAAAGCAACGGAGATCCTGACAGGTAAAGTTATGCAAAAATCGGTCTTAATTACCGGATGTTCCAGTGGAATTGGCCTGGAAAGCGCGCTCGAATTAAAACGCCAGGGTTTTCATGTGCTGGCAGGTTGCCGAAAACCGGATGATGTTGAGCGTATGAACAACATGGGATTTACCGGCGTGTTGATCGATCTGGATTCACCAGAAAGTGTTGATCGCGCAGCAGACGAGGTGATCGCCCTGACCGATAATTGTCTGTATGGGATCTTTAACAATGCCGGATTCGGCATGTATGGCCCCCTTTCCACCATCAGCCGTGCGCAGATGGAACAGCAGTTTTCCGCCAACTTTTTCGGCGCACACCAGCTCACCATGCGCCTGTTACCCGCGATGTTACCGCACGGTGAAGGGCGTATTGTGATGACATCATCGGTGATGGGATTAATCTCCACGCCGGGTCGTGGCGCTTACGCGGCCAGTAAATATGCGCTGGAGGCGTGGTCAGACGCACTGCGCATGGAGCTGCGCCACAGCGGAATTAAAGTCAGCCTGATCGAACCCGGTCCCATTCGTACTCGCTTCACCGACAACGTCAACCAGACGCAAAGTGATAAACCAGTCGAAAATCCCGGCATCGCCGCCCGCTTTACGTTGGGACCGGAAGCGGTGGTGGACAAAGTACGCCATGCTTTTATTAGCGAGAAGCCGAAGATGCGCTATCCGGTAACGCTGGTGACCTGGGCAGTAATGGTGCTCAAGCGCCTGCTGCCGGGGCGCGTGATGGACAAAATATTGCAGGGGTGAGTTGAAGCGCGCGCTTAAGCCCCCATGTCAAAGAAAATATCGACAACAGAGAGCGACTCCATGTCCGTAGAAAATATTGTCAACATTAACGAATCTAACCTGCAACAGGTTCTTGAACAGTCGATGACCACTCCGGTGCTGTTCTATTTTTGGTCTGAACGTAGCCAGCACTGTTTGCAGTTAACCCCGATCCTGGAAAGCCTCGCGGCGCAGTACAACGGGCAATTTATTCTGGCGAAGCTGGACTGTGACGCGGAGCAGATGATTGCCGCCCAGTTTGGTCTGCGCGCGATTCCGACCGTGTATCTGTTCCAGAACGGGCAACCGGTAGATGGCTTCCAGGGGCCGCAACCGGAAGAGGCGATCCGCGCCCTGCTGGATAAAGTGCTGCCGCGCGAAGAAGAGCTGAAAGCGCAGCAGGCGATGCAACTGATGCAGGAAGGCAATTACACCGATGCCCTGCCATTGCTGAAAGACGCCTGGCAGTTGTCGAATCAGAACGGGGAGATCGGCCTGCTGCTGGCAGAAACGCTGATTGCGCTGAACCGTTCTGAAGATGCGGAAGCGGTGCTGAAAACCATTCCGTTGCAGGATCAGGACACCCGCTACCAGGGGCTGGTGGCGCAAATCGAACTGCTGAAGCAGGCGGCTGATACGCCGGAAATTCAACAGTTGCAACAGCAGGTGGCGGAGAATCCAGAAGATGCCGCACTGGCGACGCAACTGGCTCTGCAACTGCACCAGGTTGGGCGCAATGAAGAGGCGCTGGAGTTGCTGTTCGGGCATCTGCGTAAAGATCTCACCGCCGCAGACGGTCAGACGCGTAAAACGTTCCAGGAGATCCTCGCTGCGCTGGGTACGGGTGATGCACTGGCGTCGAAGTATCGCCGCCAGCTGTATGCATTGTTGTATTGATATTCCGTTGATCGGCACATGAACCACAACGCCGGATGCGATGCTGCGCATCCGGCATCGCATCATTTCTTCTTCAATTGCGTCACCACCAACTGGTGGCGCGAATTATAAAACTTACGATAGGTTAAATAGCAGGCAATAATGGTCGACAAGCTGGCGGTTGAGAGCAGCATAAAGGTCACCATAATCTGATATTTAATCGCCTTCACCGGATCAATCCCGGCAAATATCAGCCCGGACATCATTCCTGGTAAACTCACTAAGCCAACCGTTTTTGCTGAATCGACCGTCGGAATTAAAGCCGCGCGAATACTGTCGCGAATCAATATCGCTGAAGCCTGCTTCGGCGTCGCACCAAGACTCAGTTTCTCCTGAATCTGTTGCTGTTCGCTAATGACCCGTTGCCCTAAATTGTTGTAACACAACCCCACCGCTACCATGGCGTTACCGGCAATCATCCCGGCGATAGGGATCACCTGCATCGGGATAAATTCAATCGACCCAGAGAGAATCAGCACCGCCAGGGTAATTCCCGCCCCGACCGTAATGGCAATAAACGATGAGATAAAAGCTTTAGCAATATATTTACTGCGTTTTTGCGCGTTCCACGCCGCATTAAAGCAGATAAATAACACCATCAATAATGTCAGGCTGGCATCATCCACGCTGAAAATATACTTCAGCACATAGCCGACAATAATCAGCTGAATTATCGCTCGCCCGACGCTCCAGAAAATATCTTTCTCCAGCGCCAGTTTTTCTTTATGGCTAATTAAGATTGCCACCACCACCAGCATTAATGCCAGTGCCAATGATTCGTTAGTAATATTATGCGAGTTCATAGCGTGCTTCCTGCATTTCTCCGGCATGCGGTTGCAGTGTAATCACTTTATCCGCATGATTAATTTCGTCTTTATCGTGTGTCACCCACAGCACGGCAATATTTTGCTCGCGCACATAACGATGGATCATCTCATTAACGTTATGTTTATTACTTTCATCCAGCGCACTGGTGATTTCATCCAGCAATAAAACCTTCGGCATAAATTGCAGGTTACGAATCAGTGAGATGCGTTGTTTTTCACCACCAGATAGCTCGGCGATATTTTTCGTCAAAATGCTGTCCGGCAAAGCGAAGCGTTCGAGAAAATCGAGAAAAATGGCCGGGTCAGGCTGCTGGTTACGGATCTGCCAGGGAAAGATCAGATTATCGTATACCGTATCGCCAAACAGCGTCGGCGTCTGGGCGCAGTAAGAGACTTGCTGGCGGTAGATTTCTGGCTTTAGTGTGCTGACATCCTCACCTTCAAACAGTAACGTTCCGCTGGTTGGGCTGATCAATGAAGCAACTATTTTTAGCAGCGTACTTTTGCCACAACCGGAAGGACCGGTAATTAACTTAAATTCGCCAGCACGCAGCGAAAAATTGATGTTATTAAGAATCTTCGCATCACCCGCCAGATATCCTACGTTTTGTAGCTGAAGCAAAGGACTATTTTCCTGCATCACTGTTCCCTTTTTCTGATTTTTACTAAAAACAGTTTATCCTTCGCAGGAATAAGGGGGAACTCTCTTTCAGTAATCAGGTATAATTTGTTTAATCAAGCAGCAATTTTGCTGATTATGGACGGTACAACAGGAGGTTTTTCCGATGCTTATCTTTATCCCGATTCTCATTTTTGTCGCGCTGGTCATTGTCGGCGCGGGCGTCAAAATCGTGCCGCAGGGCTATCAATGGACGGTAGAACGTTTTGGTCGCTATACCAAAACGTTACAGCCGGGGCTCAGTCTGGTGGTGCCGTTTATGGATCGCATTGGTCGCAAGATCAATATGATGGAGCAAGTGCTCGATATCCCTTCCCAGGAAGTTATCTCGAAAGATAACGCCAACGTTACCATCGACGCAGTCTGTTTTATTCAGGTGATTGACGCGCCGCGCGCGGCTTATGAAGTCAGCAATCTGGAGCTGGCGATCATCAACCTGACCATGACTAACATCCGTACCGTGTTGGGTTCAATGGAACTTGACGAAATGCTCTCTCAGCGCGACAGCATCAACTCACGCCTGCTGCGTATTGTCGATGAAGCCACCAACCCGTGGGGGATTAAAGTCACCCGTATTGAAATTCGCGACGTGCGCCCACCGGCAGAGCTTATCTCTTCAATGAACGCGCAGATGAAAGCGGAACGTACCAAACGCGCTTACATTCTTGAAGCGGAAGGGATCCGTCAGGCGGAAATCCTCAAAGCCGAAGGTGAAAAACAGTCGCAAATCCTGAAAGCGGAAGGCGAACGTCAGTCGGCGTTTTTACAGGCTGAAGCGCGTGAACGTTCCGCCGAAGCAGAAGCCCGCGCCACCAAAATGGTGTCTGAAGCTATCGCCTCCGGTGATATTCAGGCGGTGAACTACTTCGTAGCGCAGAAATACACCGAAGCGTTACAGCAGATCGGTTCCTCCAGTAACAGCAAAGTAGTGATGATGCCATTAGAGGCCAGCAGCCTGATGGGGTCGATTGCCGGGATTGCCGAGCTGGTGAAAGACAGCGCCAACAAACGGACTCAGCCATGATGGAGTTAATGGTCGTTCATCCACATATTTTCTGGCTCAGTCTCGGCGGTTTGCTGCTGGCAGCCGAGATGCTGGGCGGAAATGGTTATTTGTTGTGGAGCGGCGTGGCAGCGGTGATTACCGGCCTGGTGGTCTGGCTGGTGCCGCTGGGTTGGGAGTGGCAAGGGGTAATGTTTGCCATCCTGACGCTGCTCGCCGCCTGGCTGTGGTGGAAATGGTTGTCGCGGCGGGTGCGCGAACAAAAGCACAGCGATAGTCATTTAAACCAGCGCGGGCAGCAGCTGATTGGCCGACGTTTTGTGCTGGAATCTCCGCTGGTCAACGGGCGCGGTCATATGCGCGTCGGTGACAGTTCATGGCCTGTCAGCGCCAGCGAGGATCTCGGTGCAGGTACGCATGTTGAAGTCATTGCGATAGAAGGGATAACCCTACATATCCGAGCCGTCTCGTCTTAATCACCCTGCCCGATGATGACAGCAGCCGGAGAGATTTTCGATAATCGGGCAGTCGGCGCTGTCATCGCCAGGGCAGGCATTCGCCAGTGCCAGCAGCTGGTCGCGCATGGATTGCAGCTCCTCAATGTGTCGTTCGATCTCCGCCACCTTCTCCAGCGTGCGCCGTTTGACGTCGGCGCTGTGCCGCTGCGGGTCGTTAAACAGATTCACCAGCTCGCCGCTCTCTTCCAGGTTAAAGCCCACCTGCCGTGCCTGGCGCAGTAAGGTCAGTTCGTTGAGATGCTGCTGCGTGTAGGTGCGATAACCGTTTTCGCTGCGCATCGGCGGCGTCACCAGCCCCTTCTCTTCATAGAAGCGAATGGCTTTGCTGGTCAGGCCGGTAATTTTTGCTACATCGCTGATGTTCATCGTTCGCGCAACGCCTCCTGTGCTTTGTTAAAGGGTTTCAACAGATATTCAAGCACGTTTTTTTGCCAGTGCGAATATCGACCGCCACCACAATAATACAGGAAGTACTGCGCACAGAGAGATGTTATACGGTTTTATTGCGCTTCATGACCATTGCCACAATAAGGCTGAGTAAGAGTGAGCCAATAATCCATATCAACGCACGGCTACCCTGGGACCACAGACTGTAGATAAAGCCAACGATCACCAACAACATCACCAACGTACCAACGATAAGAATCGGCAACGAGGCGTGAATATCATGACGCAGGCGGATCGCCACCACAAACACCGCCAGGTAGCAAATCAAAAAGGTGGCGCTGGCAACACTGGCGAGTGAGCCTAAATTTAGCGCCGCCGTCATCAGCATAATCAACACCACGACAATGATGTTGCCCCAGGTACTCTGCCGCCACAGGGATTTATTCATTAGCTTCGGCAGTTCGCGTTCGCTGCCCATGTTGTCCATGATGTTAAACACGGCGAACAGGTTCGCGTTAATGGCTGAAGCCGTCGCCAGTAAAGCGCCGATGACGACGATCACATAACCCACATGTCCGAGCAGCGGAGAAGCAGCCTGCGCTACGGCGGTATCGGCATATTTTTCTAACTCTAATGCCGATACATCGCTAAGCAAAACCAGTGCCAGCGAGATATAAAGCAACGTGGTAACGCCAATCGCCACCAGAAACGCCCGCGGCATAATGACCTGCGGATCTTTCACTTTATCCGCCGCGTTCGCCATCATGCCAAAGCCCGCATAGGCAAGGAAGGTTATCCCGATACAGGAGAAGAACGCACCGGAGCTGGGGGGCGCAGAGACGGAAATATGCGCCGGTTGCAGCGACCAGACACCGGCAATAATCAGCAATAACAGGATCATCATTTTAATGCCGACGAGGATCACTTCCAGCCGCCCTACCGCATGGTTGCTTAAGGAGTTGAAAAGCGTCATCACCGCAATGATCCCCAACGCGTAGAGCAAAATAAGGTGCTCCTCCTGGCTGCCTTCATGCAAAAACTGCACGGCATAAGCGCCAAAAGCACGGGCGACCATGGCGATGCTCACCGCCAGCGTCAACAGGTACAGTAACGAGAGCGCCAGCGAAAAGACGCCGTTGCCTAATCCGCGACGAAAGAAGTCGATAATGCCGCCATTGCTGGGATAGCTCGCCCCCAGACGCGCATAGGCATAACCGGAAAACATCGCCACAATACCGCCAAAAGCAAAGGCGACCCAGGTCGAGGCTTCCATTAGCAACGCAGCCTGCCCCAGCAGCGCGAAGATCCCCGCCCCCACCATTGCCCCAATACCGATGGAAACGACATTCCATAGACCGAGGGGTTTGTTACCGTTATTACCTTCCGTGTTCATCATGATCAGCCCTTAAACACGTTATAGCCGAGTTGCTTAGCGACCGATGCCACCATTTTTTGACCGCGAACACTGTTGCCTTCTTCGTCCAGCGGTGGTGAGAACGCGGCAATTCCCATCACACCAGGGACGACCGCCAGAATACCGCCACCTACACCGCTTTTGCCCGGTAAACCAACGCGATATGCCCAGTCACCGGAGCGACCATACAGCCCTTCCATCATCATTTCGGCCAGAATGTACGGCACGTTATCGGCCTGAAGAACGCGTTTATGCGTCAGCGGATTCACTCCCCCCGCCGCCAGCGTCGCGCCAAGTGTTGCCAGTTCAACAGTATTGAGGAGCGTGGAGCACTGACGGGTGTACACGTCACAGGCTTCCATTGCATCACAATAGAGATATCCGGCGGAGTACAGCAGCCAGGCAATGGCCCGGTTATGGAAGTTGGTTGTTTGTTCCGACTGGTTGACTTCGTCAGAGAGCGCTACCTGCTCACCAGCCAGTTGCTGTTGGATATGTAAAATTCGCTGCCAGCGTTGTTCAACATTTTCAGCGTTAATCAGGCTGGTGGTGGCAATGGCGCCAGCATTTACCAGTGGCGAAAGCGGTTTGCCGCCATGCAACTCTAAGGCGATAACTGAGTTAAAGGGCAATCCGGTCGGGTCAGCGCCAATTTTGTCCTGTACCGCCTGCGGGCCGACATCCTCTAACGCAAGGGCTAACGTACAGACTTTCGAGATGGATTCCAGCGCAAAGCGGTAATCACTGTCACCCGCACTATAGACCTTGCCATCGCAGGTCACGATAGCCACTGCCGCCAGTTGACCAGGCACATTCGCCAGAAAGGGAATGTAGTCGGCATTTTGACCGCCGTTAAGTGAGTGAAATTGGGTGTAAGCCTGATCCACTGCCTGCTGTAATTTGTTTGCATCTAACATCTTTTGTTAACTCCTTTTTATAGATGCGGGAGGTAATTCCTCACCCCGGTGCCGATTTTGAGGCATCCTGATTTAACTTAGCACCCGCAACTTAACTACAGGAAAACAAAGAGATAAATGTCTAATCCTGATGCAAATTGAGCCAATTTTTTAATCTTTACGGACTTTTACTCGCCTGGTTTATTAATTTCTTGACCTTCCCCTTGCTGGAAGGTTTAACCTTTATCACAGCCAGTCAAAACTGTCTTAAAGGAGTGTTTTATGTCACAAATTATCGACCTGACCCTGGACGGCCTGTCCTGCGGTCACTGCGTTAAACGCGTGAAAGAAAGTCTCGAACAGCGCCCGGATGTGGAACAAGCGGATGTGTCTATCACTGAAGCGCACGTTACCGGGACTGCCAGTGCAGAACAGCTGATCGAAACCATCAAACAAGCGGGTTATGACGCATCTGTAAGCCACCCAAAGGCTAAACCGCTGGCGGAGTCATCAATCCCGTCGGAAGCACTGACAGCGGTTTCTGAGGCGCTTCCGGCAGCGACCGCCGATGACGATGACAGCCAGCAGTTGCTGCTGAGCGGCATGAGCTGCGCCAGCTGTGTCACCCGCGTACAAAATGCGCTGCAAAGCGTACCGGGCGTCACTCAGGCACGGGTAAACCTGGCGGAGCGTACTGCGCTGGTGATGGGCAGTGCCTCCCCACAAGATTTAGTGCAGGCGGTGGAAAAAGCGGGCTACGGTGCGGAAGCGATTGAAGATGACGCTAAACGCCGCGAGCGCCAGCAAGAAACCGCCGTAGCTACGATGAAGCGCTTCCGCTGGCAGGCAATTGTTGCACTGGCTGTGGGTATCCCGGTAATGGTCTGGGGGATGATCGGCGATAACATGATGGTCACCGCTGACAACCGCAGCTTGTGGTTAGTTATCGGCCTGATAACCCTGGCAGTGATGGTTTTCGCCGGCG
This sequence comes from uncultured Escherichia sp., assembly GCF_948475835.1. Lineage (NCBI taxonomy): Bacteria > Pseudomonadati > Pseudomonadota > Gammaproteobacteria > Enterobacterales > Enterobacteriaceae > Escherichia > uncultured Escherichia sp. The sequence goes on from NZ_CAOLGM010000121.1 coordinate 10,556, forward strand.
GCCATTTTTACCGCAGTGCATGGAAAAGCCTGCTGAACGGTGCAGCGACGATGGATACGCTGGTGGCGCTGGGAACGGGTGTGGCGTGGCTCTATTCGATGAGCGTCAACCTGTGGCCGCAGTGGTTCCCGATGGAAGCGCGGCATCTTTACTATGAAGCCAGTGCGATGATTATCGGTCTGATTAATCTCGGCCATATGCTGGAAGCGCGCGCACGTCAGCGTTCTTCTAAGGCGCTGGAGAAATTACTCGATTTAACCCCACCGACGGCGCGCCTGGTTACTGACGAAGGTGAAAAAAGCGTGCCTCTGGCGGAAGTGCAGCCAGGTATGTTGCTGCGCCTGACGACCGGCGATCGCGTGCCGGTAGATGGCGAGATTACCCAGGGCGAAGCATGGCTGGATGAAGCGATGCTGACGGGCGAACCAATCCCGCAGCAAAAAGGCGAAGGCGAAAGCGTCCATGCCGGGACAGTGGTACAGGACGGTAGCGTGCTGTTTCGTGCCAGTGCGGTTGGCAGCCATACCACGCTGTCACGGATCATTCGCATGGTGCGCCAGGCCCAGAGCAGCAAGCCAGAAATCGGTCAGCTGGCGGATAAAATCTCAGCCGTATTTGTACCTGTGGTGGTGGTGATTGCGCTGGTCAGTGCGGCAATCTGGTACTTCTTTGGTCCGGCACCGCAAATTGTTTATACCCTGGTGATTGCCACCACGGTACTGATTATCGCCTGTCCGTGTGCGCTGGGGCTGGCGACGCCGATGTCGATTATTTCCGGCGTCGGGCGGGCGGCTGAGTTTGGCGTGCTGGTGCGGGACGCCGACGCGCTGCAACGCGCCAGTACACTCGATACCGTCGTGTTCGATAAAACCGGGACGCTGACCGAAGGGAAGCCGCAGGTTGTCGCAGTGAAAACGTTTGCTGATGTTGATGAAGCGCAGGCATTGCGTCTGGCGGCGGCACTGGAGCAAGGTTCCAGCCATCCGCTGGCACGGGCGATCCTCGATAAAGCAGGTGATATGCAGCTGCCGCAGGTCAACGGTTTCCGCACATTGCGCGGGCTGGGCGTGAGCGGTGAAGCTGAAGGTCATGCGTTATTGCTGGGCAATCAGGCGCTGTTAAATGACCAGCAAGTCGATACTAAAGCGATTGAAGCCGATATTTCAGCTGAGGCATCGCAAGGAGCAACGCCTGTGCTGCTGGCGATTGACGGGAAAGCAGTAGCCCTGCTGGCTGTACGCGATCCGTTGCGTAGTGATAGCGTGGCGGCGCTGCAACGCCTGCATAAAGCGGGATATCGTCTGGTGATGTTGACCGGGGATAACCCAACCACCGCCAATGCGATCGCCAAAGAAGCAGGGATTGATGAGGTGATCGCCGGAGTGTTGCCGGACGGTAAAGCCGAAGCGATCAAACATCTGCAAAGTGAAGGACGTCAGGTGGCAATGGTGGGCGACGGCATTAACGACGCGCCAGCGCTGGCCCAGGCGGATGTCGGTATTGCGATGGGGGGCGGCAGTGATGTTGCCATTGAAACCGCGGCGATTACCCTGATGCGCCATAGCCTGATGGGCGTTGCGGATGCGCTCGCTATTTCCCGCGCAACGCTGCGCAACATGAAACAGAACCTGCTCGGCGCGTTTATCTACAACAGTATCGGTATTCCGGTCGCCGCCGGTATTTTGTGGCCGTTTACTGGAACACTGCTTAACCCGGTAGTTGCCGGAGCGGCAATGGCGCTCTCGTCGATTACCGTAGTGAGTAACGCCAACCGGTTGCTGCGGTTTAAACCGAAGGAATAAGTACGTCATTGCGGATGCGCTGCTTTAGGGTGGCACATTTGGCATCGACGCATGACTGCCGGATGCGGCGTAAACGCCTTATCCGGCCTACGAGATGAAGCGATGTTTTGGCCTTACGCGACCTTTTTTGCACGCTCTTCACGGCGTGCCAAATATTCAGCCACTGTTTCAATCCGTCCCAATTCTTCCTGGGTGCGCATGTTGTTTTCAACTTCCCAAAAATCAACTGCCGCCTGGAGGTTTAGCCTAAAATCGACTGTGGTATCAAAAACTTTCGCCAGACGGAATGCCATCTCAGTGGTGAGTTTACGATTGTTATTGATCAGTGCACTGACGCTATTACGATGAACATGCAGCAACTCTGCTAACTCATTGATTTTCAAATCGAGCGGTTCCAGATATTCATAGAGAAGAATATCTCCGGGTGTCGTCGGTTTTCTTGTTGCCTGTTTCATGGTTTTTAACTGTTGCTTCCCTGTGAATAGCGATGCAAGAACATACTGAATCATACAAACACATTAAACAAGTCCCCAACTCCATTTGCGCCATCCCTCACCGCGCGCTAGCATGATATTTCACAAAGGGAGGTCGTATGGATCTGTTGTACCGGGTAAAAACGCTTTGGGCCGCGCTGCGCGGTAATCATTACACCTGGCCTGCCATCGATATCACCCTTCCCGGCAATCGCCATTTTCATCTGATTGGCAGTATTCATATGGGTAGCCACGATATGGCTCCCCTGCCCACCCGTTTGCTCAAAAAGCTCAAAAACGCCGATGCGCTGATCGTCGAGGCGGATGTTTCCACCAGCGATACGCCTTTTGCTAATTTGCCTACTTGCGAGGCGCTGGAAGAGCGCATTAACGAGGAGCAACTCCAAAATCTGCAGCACATTAGCCAGGAGATGGGCATTTCTCCGTCGCTCTTTTCTACTCAACCGCTGTGGCAAATCGCGATGGTTCTTCAGGCGACGCAGGCACAAAAACTGGGGCTGCGGGCAGAATACGGTATCGATTACCAGTTATTGCAGGCGGCGAAGCAACAACATAAACCCGTGATTGAACTGGAAGGGGCTGAAAACCAGATTACCATGTTGCTCCAGCTCCCTGACAAAGGACTGGCGCTGCTGGACGATACGCTGACCCACTGGCATACCAACGCACGGTTGCTGCAACAAATGATGAGCTGGTGGCTGAATGCGCCGCCGCAAAATAATGAAATAACGCTGCCCAATACGTTCAGTCAGTCGCTGTACGATGTGCTGATGCATCAGCGAAATCTCGCCTGGCGGGATAAATTACGCGCCATGCCGCCGGGGCGATATGTGGTCGCGGTCGGTGCACTACACCTGTATGGAGAAGGGAATTTGCCGCAAATGTTGCGCTAAAAAAATGGCCAATATCGCTATTGGCCCGTCAAAGAGGAATTTCATTTTTTTATTATTATGCCGTCACTTTAAGCGACGGTGTAACTCGATTGTCGCTCAATCTCACCATCCTGCCAATACTCTTAGGCAAGATGACTCTTTTTTTTGGACCGCCATCAGGCGTATGCTTGCTTCGTTTTTTTGTTTAAGGCAGGAAAATTACCATGACACCCGCAGTTAAATTACTCGAAAAAAACAAGATTTCGTTTCAAATCCATACCTACGAGCACGATCCGGCTGAAACCAATTTTGGCGATGAAGTCGTCAAAAAATTAGGTTTGAATCCGGATCAGGTCTACAAAACGCTGCTGGTGGCAGTGAACGGTGATATGAAACATCTGGCAGTGGCCGTTACGCCGGTTGCAGGTCAACTGGATCTTAAAAAAGTAGCAAAAGCGCTGGGTGCCAAGAAAGTTGAGATGGCCGATCCGATGGTCGCGCAGCGTTCGACGGGATACCTGGTTGGGGGGATTAGCCCACTGGGGCAGAAAAAACGTCTGCCAACGATTATCGACGCCCCCGCACAAGAATTT
>NZ_CAOLGM010000122.1:0-12237 GCF_948475835.1 uncultured Escherichia sp.
CCGTAATTCTCTCCCAGATTAATGGTTTTTTCGCCATCATCCCCGTTCGACATGACCACCACGCAGCCGGGATATTCGTCAGTGCCACTGCGGCTAAAGGCAATGCAGTTCGGATGGTCGAAAAATAATGTCTGTACACCGTGGGCGAAACGCTGACGGGCGAGAATTAACTCATCAAGCTGTTCGATTATTGGCATATCTATCGGGTAGGTTTGCCCGTCACCGCCGACATCTTCGTAATGCGCACCGTAGAGGTCCGGATAGAATACCGAAGGAACGCCATTTTCCCGCAACAAAATTAAGGCATATGCCAGCGGTTTAAACCACGGTTCGACCGGCGCTTCGAGGGCTTGCAACGGTTGGGTGTCGTGATTGGCAACGAGCGTCACGGCGTGGAAAGGATCGGCTTCCACTAATGTACCCGTGAAAATCTGCGTCATGTCGTAGTCACGCCCCATGCGCGATGCTTCATGGAATTTCATCTGCAGCGGCGCATCGAACAGCATGGTTTTGCCTTCCACCTGATCAATATACGTTTGCAGTTTATCGACTTCATGCGACCAGTACTCCGCCACAATAAACAGCGGCTTTGGCGCAACTTCCTGTACGTGTTCGATCCACTCTTTATAAAACCACGCCGGAATATGTTTGACCGCATCAAGACGAAAACCGTCGCATTGCGTTTGTTCCATCACCCAGCGCGCCCGGTATTTAATCTCTTCCGTCACGGCATGATTGCGAAAATCGATATTCTCGCCCATCAGATAATCGAAATTACCTAATTCATCATCAACCTGATCGTTCCAGCCTTCGCCGGTGTAGTCGTTAACAATTTTAAATATGCCATCTTCATCAGGGTTTTCGATATGGTCGATACCGCTAAAACATTTGAAATCCCAGATAAACTTCGAGTATTGCCCGGCACGCGCGGGGAAGGTGTAACGCGTCCAGCCTTCACACTCAATGATTTCTTCGTCAATTTGCGTACGGTCATCAGCATTTACACGCTGCACGCGAATAGCTTCTTTTTCATCCGCGCCCATTTTGTGGTTGACTACCACGTCCAACAGCACCGCAATGTCATTACGTTTCAGGGCGTCAATGGCGGCCAGCAGTTGTGCTTTATCGCCATATTTAGTAGGGATGCTGCCTTTCTGATCAAACTCGCCTAAATCAAATAAATCATAGGAGTCGTAGCCGACCGAATACCCGCCCGATGCGCCTTTATAGGCGGGCGGCAACCAGACCATATTGATACCAATATCATTAAAACCGTCGGCGCGCTCGGCCAGTTCAGGCCAGAGCTTACCGCCTTCCGGGTAATACCAGTGAAAACATTGTAACAGCGTGGGATTACGCATTCTTCGACTCCATTCAAGGGGAACATTAGAAGCGTAGCCGTAATCAGATTATTCGCGAGCCATTAGCTTGTTAAGATTCACAAGAAGTTATCTTGCGGAGCCAGCACAAAGCCGCCCTGATCGCCATAGGCACTTAACACCGATTTTTGCACCGATGACTGACCGACCAGTTTCGCCAGTTCATCCATCCGAATCTGTAATAACTGCTTTACCTTGCTTTCGTTGTCGAGAATCAGGCGCAGCATCGGGCGGAGCTGCTCCTGCATCGTGGTGGATGGGTTAATCTCTTCAGTCAGATGTGCAATCTCCTGCACCGCATTCACATACGCCATTTCGCTGGCGATGAGTTCGTCCCATTGTTCTTCCGTTGCCAGGCGTAACATGAGCTGGCTTTTTTCGACGAGTTGTTGCCAGGCGAAATACAAATGCGGTGCATGGTTCATCAGACTGGGTCCTGAATCAAAGAAGGGGAGAGTAAAGACTCTTTCCAGGCATCGGCAATATTGCGCATTAATGCTTCCACTTCTTCGACTGCGGAGACATCGTTGCGTAAATTGGCTTGCAGCAAGCGCCTGACCATATAGCTATAAAGAGCAATCAAGTTTTGGGTTAATTCGTCTTTGCTCTCTTCATCAAGACTCACCCGCAGTCCGTTCTCAATGATGTTGATCGCTTTTGACAAAGAGACGCCTTTGCCTTGCTGATTGTTGTCCTGCATAAACAGGCGCGCTCTAACCAGTGCGCTCAGCACTCCATCAAATAGCATGGTGACCAGCTGCTGCTGGCTGGCGCTCATTACGGCGCTTTCGACGCCAATTTGTGCATAGGCTTTTGAGCCGCTCGCGGTATACATGCTGACCTCCGTGATCAGGAATTACTCATTGCAGTAAATTGTTGGCTGAGATAGGTACTGGTGTTATTCAGTTTGCTCATCATGGTATCTAATTGCGTAAACTGTGCAGTGTAACGCGCCACGGTGTCATCAATGCTGGCACTGACGGATAGATACTGTTTGGTCAGTTTTTTCAGTGTGGCGTTAATACTGTCCTGTGCGCTATCAATAATGCCATCATCGGCAAGGTAACCTTTTACCTCGGTGGCAATTTTGGTGGTAATTCCTGTTTCTTTACCATCGCCTACCAGCAATTCACGTACGGATGCTGTATTTTCATTCAGGACTTTTTTGAGTTTATCATCATCAATTTTCAGCTTACCCGTCGTGCCGTCCTGCTTAATCCCGAGCTCGTTTAATGTTTTGAAGGCACCGTCGCTGGCACCGTTTGCAAATTGTGCGCGGATGCCGCTTTGAATTGTACGTACAACGCTGTCTCCGAGAAGTGCACCATTATTTTTATCTTGTGCTTCAGCACCTGGGTCTACTTCTTTATATTTTGTCAGGGTGTTAAAGGTGTCAATGAGGGAGTTATATGAATCCACCCAGCCTTTAATTGCTTCGGTTGCTTTATCGTTGCTTTTTGTCACCGTGACCCGGACGTCAGTGACTTTTTGGGTCAAATCGAGAGTAACTCCCTGAGGAGCATCGGTAATTTTGTTACTTGAACGTTCAATATCGATACCGTTAACGTTTAGCTGTGCATTTTGCGCGTTAACCAGTTCCTTCATATTCCCGGTGTTGGTCTTGCTGTCATAAGCCAGCAGATCATTTAATTTACTGTCACCCTCAACAGATATGGTCATTTTATTGGCCAGACCTTCACTGGCGGTCAATACCAATTGATAGTCACCATCTTTGACTTTAACGATACTAGCGGAAATTCCACTATCGGCATCGTTAATGGCTTTGCTGATCTCATCCAATGACGTCTGATCTTTATTGAGCTTGATTTCCAGCGGCTCTTTACGGCCGTCTTGGGTAATTTTTATTGTGCGTGTATCTGATGACTCATCACCCAGTGCATCTTTTGTTGATGCAATGATTGTCGGGGAATCAGTTCGTAAAGATTGCGCCTGCGCCAGTTGGGTTACGCTGATGGTATAGATACCGGGGGCAGCACCTGCTTCGGTGGAAACTTTAAGGTCTTCATTGCTACTGGTAACGGTAGTGCTTTTGAACAGATCGGCTTTATTTAACGCAGTATTTGCAGTCTGGAATTTTTCTAATGCACTTTTTAATGTGCCATAGGCTGTCAGACGTGCGGTATTGTCACTCTGTTGCTGAGTAATTGGATTTAAGCGTTTTTTTTCAGCGATGGTCAGGTTGTTTAGCAATGTATCCAGCGGCAGATTCGAACCAACGCCAAGAGATGTAAATGAAGCCATACCTAATTCCTTTTGATTGCAAACAGTAGATAAGCGGGTTATCGGCAATTTGTGCGCAAAGTTTAATAGTTGATTCACGAAGATGATGCGCAGAGTAGAGTTGTATATTACGGATATTTCAGCCGTTAAGAAAAAACAGGAGAGAAACTAAAATTTTCTAAAGTTCGAAATTCAGGTGCCGATACAAGGGGTACGGTGAGAAACCGTGGGCAACAGCCCAATAACATCAAGTTGTAATTGATAAGGAAAAGATCATGGCACAAGTCATTAATACAAACAGCCTGTCGCTGTTGACCCAGAATAACCTGAACAAATCTCAGTCTTCTCTGAGCTCCGCCATTGAACGTCTCTCTTCTGGCCTGCGTATTAACAGTGCTAAAGATGACGCAGCAGGTCAGGCGATTGCTAACCGTTTTACAGCAAATATTAAAGGTCTGACTCAGGCTTCCCGTAACGCGAATGATGGTATTTCTGTTGCGCAGACCACTGAAGGTGCGCTGAATGAAATTAACAACAACCTGCAGCGTATTCGTGAACTTTCTGTTCAGGCAACTAACGGTACTAACTCTGACAGCGATCTTTCTTCTATCCAGGCTGAAATTACTCAACGTCTGGAAGAAATTGACCGTGTATCTGAGCAAACTCAGTTTAACGGCGTGAAAGTCCTTGCTGAAAATAATGAAATGAAAATTCAGGTTGGTGCTAATGATGGTGAAACCATCACTATCAATCTGGCAAAAATTGATGCGAAAACTCTCGGCCTGGACGGTTTTAATATCGATGGCGCGCAGAAAGCAACCGGCAGTGACCTGATTTCTAAATTTAAAGCGACAGGTACTGATAATTATCAAATTAACGGTACTGATAACTATACTGTTAATGTAGATAGTGGCGTAGTACAGGATAAAGATGGCAAACAAGTTTATGTGAGTACTGCGGATGGTTCACTTACGACCAGCAGTGATACTCAATTCAAGATTGATGCAACTAAGCTTGCAGTGGCTGCTAAAGATTTAGCTCAAGGGAATAAGATTGTCTACGAAGGTATCGAATTTACAAATACCGGCACTGTCGCTATAGATGCCAAAGGTAATGGTAAATTAACCGCCAATGTTGATGGTAAGGCTGTTGAATTCACTATTTCGGGGAGTACTGATACATCAGGTACTAGTGCAACCGTTGCCCCTACGACAGCCCTATACAAAAATAGTGCAGGGCAATTGACTGCAACAAAAGTTGAAAATAAAGCAGCGACACTATCTGATCTTGATCTGAACGCTGCCAAGAAAACAGGAAGCACGTTAGTTGTTAACGGTGCAACTTACGATGTTAGTGCAGATGGTAAAACGATAACGGAGACTGCTTCTGGTAACAATAAAGTCATGTATCTGAGCAAATCAGAAGGTGGTAGCCCGATTCTGGTAAACGAAGATGCAGCAAAATCGTTGCAATCTACCACCAACCCGCTCGAAACTATCGACAAAGCATTGGCTAAAGTTGACAATCTGCGTTCTGACCTCGGTGCAGTACAAAACCGTTTCGACTCTGCCATCACCAACCTTGGCAACACCGTAAACAACCTGTCTTCTGCCCGTAGCCGTATCGAAGATGCTGACTACGCGACCGAAGTGTCTAACATGTCTCGTGCGCAGATCCTGCAACAAGCGGGTACCTCTGTTCTGGCACAGGCTAACCAGACCACGCAGAACGTACTGTCTCTGCTGCGTTAATTTACACTTATCGCTCAAACCCCGCCACCGGCGGGGTTTTTTCTGTCCGCAATTTACCGGTAACCCCCAAATAACCCCTCATTTCACCCACTAATCGTCCGATTAAAAACCCTGCAGAAACGGATAATCATGCCGATAACTCATATAACGCAGGGCTGTTTATCGTGAATTCACTCTATACCGCTGAAGGTGTAATGGATAAACACTCGCTGTGGCAGCGTTATGTCCCGCTGGTGCGTCACGAAGCATTGCGCCTGCAGGTTCGACTGCCCGCGAGCGTGGAACTTGACGATCTGCTACAGGCGGGCGGCATTGGGTTACTTAATGCCGTCGAACGCTATGACGCCCTACAAGGAACGGCATTTACAACTTACGCAGTGCAGCGTATCCGTGGCGCTATGCTGGATGAACTTCGCAGCCGTGACTGGGTGCCGCGCAGCGTGCGACGCAACGCGCGTGAAGTGGCACAGGCAATAGGGCAACTGGAGCAGGAACTTGGCCGCAACGCCACGGAAACTGAGGTAGCGGAACGTTTAGGGATCGATATTGCCGATTATCGCCAAATGTTGCTCGACACCAATAACAGCCAGCTCTTCTCCTACGATGAGTGGCGCGAAGAGCACGGCGATAGCATCGAACTGGTTACTGATGATCATCAGCGAGAAAACCCGCTACAACAACTGCTGGACAGTAATCTGCGCCAGCGGGTGATGGAAGCCATCGAAACGTTGCCGGAGCGCGAAAAACTGGTATTAACCCTCTATTACCAGGAAGAGCTGAATCTCAAAGAGATTGGCGCGGTGCTGGAGGTCGGGGAATCGCGGGTCAGTCAGTTACACAGCCAGGCCATTAAACGGTTACGCACTAAACTGGGTAAGTTATAACGTCAGTAAATGCCGCACTTTAATTTTGACTACCAGGAGTTCTTAATGATGGTGCAGCACCTGAAAAGACGGCCATTAAGCCGCTATCTTAAAGACTTTAAACACAGCCAGACCCATTGCGCGCATTGCCGTAAATTACTCGACCGCATTACCCTCGTTCGCGACGGCAAAATAGTGAATAAAATCGAGATTTCCCGCCTGGACATGCTGCTTGATGAAAATGGCTGGCAAACGGAACAAAAATCATGGGCGGCATTGTGCCGATTCTGCGGTGATTTACATTGCAAAACGCAGAGTGATTTTTTCGATATTATCGGCTTTAAGCAATTTCTTTTTGAGCAAACTGAAATGAGCCCTGGTACGGTGCGTGAATATGTCGTTCGTCTGCGCCGTTTGGGGAATCATCTACACGAGCAAAATATTTCCCTCGATCCGCTGCAGGACGGTTTCCTTGATGAAATCCTCGCCCCGTGGCTGCCCACCACCAGCACCAACAATTACCGCATCGCATTACGGAAGTATCAACACTATCAGCGTCAAACGTGTACCGGACTTGTGCAGAAATCCTCCAGCCTGCCTGCTTCTGATATATATTAAATAAGAATAAGATGTAGCGGAGTTGTTTTTGTGTTTACAAACAATGGCTCTACACTGCAAACAGACATAACAACATTCGGGGTAAATATGAAATTAGCACATCTGGGACGTCAGGCATTGATGGGTGTGATGGCCGTAGCGCTGGTTGCGGGCATGAGCGTTAAAAGTTTTGCAGATGAAGGTCTGCTTAATAAAGTTAAAGAGCGCGGCACGCTGCTGGTAGGGCTGGAAGGCACTTATCCGCCGTTCAGTTTTCAGGGAGATGACGGCAAATTAACCGGTTTTGAAGTGGAATTTGCCCAACAGCTGGCAAAACATCTTGGCGTTGAGGCGTCACTAAAACCGACCAAATGGGACGGTATGCTGGCGTCGCTGGACTCTAAACGCATTGATGTGGTGATTAATCAGGTCACCATTTCTGACGAGCGCAAGAAAAAATACGATTTCTCTACCCCTTACACCATTTCCGGTATTCAGGCGCTGGTGAAAAAAGGTAACGAAGGCACCATTAAAACGGCTGCTGATCTGAAAGGCAAAAAAGTGGGTGTCGGTCTGGGCACCAACTATGAAGAGTGGCTGCGGCAGAATGTTCAGGGCGTCGATGTGCGTACCTATGATGATGACCCGACCAAATATCAGGATCTGCGCGTAGGCCGTATCGATGCGATCCTCGTTGATCGTCTGGCGGCGCTGGATCTGGTGAAGAAAACCAACGATACGCTGGCAGTAACCGGTGAAGCATTCTCCCGTCAGGAGTCTGGCGTGGCGCTGCGTAAAGGAAATGAAGACCTGCTGAAAGCGGTGAATGATGCAATTGCGGAAATGCAAAAAGACGGCACTCTGCAAGCTCTTTCCGAAAAATGGTTTGGTGCTGATGTGACCAAATAATCAGCATAATGACAAAAAAGGGCGCTTTCACTAGCGCCTTTTTTATTTACGCGTTTTCAGCGTGCATAATAAGAAAATCACAACAACACACATCGGAGGCTGTTATGCCACTGCATAATTTAACCCGTTTTCCACGGTTGGAGTTTATCGGCGCGCCAACGCCGCTCGAATATCTGCCGCGCTTTTCTGATTATCTTGGACGGGAAATTTTCATCAAACGGGATGACGTCACACCCATGGCAATGGGCGGCAATAAATTACGTAAGCTGGAATTTCTCGCGGCAGATGCCCTGCGCGAAGGTGCCGATACGCTGATTACTGCCGGCGCGATCCAGTCTAACCATGTGCGCCAGACTGCCGCAGTCGCGGCGAAACTCGGTCTGCACTGCGTGGCGCTGCTGGAAAATCCTATTGGCACAACCGCAGAAAACTATTTAACCAACGGCAATCGTTTGTTGCTGGATCTGTTCAATACCCAGATTGAAATGTGCGATGCACTGACCGATCCCAATGCCCAACTGGAAGAGCTGGCGACGCGAGTCGAAGCACAAGGCTTTCGCCCGTATGTCATTCCGGTTGGCGGTTCTAATGCTCTTGGCGCGCTAGGTTATGTGGAGAGTGCGCTGGAAATCGCGCAACAGTGTGAAGGGGCGGTTAATATTTCGTCGGTGGTAGTCGCATCGGGCAGTGCCGGAACTCACGCCGGACTGGCTGTTGGGCTGGAACACCTGATGCCTGAAAGCGAACTGATTGGCGTGACCGTGTCGCGTTCCGTTGCCGATCAATTGCCGAAAGTGGTTAACCTACAACAGGCGATTGCGAAAGAACTGGAGCTGACCGCATCAGCGGAAATTTTACTCTGGGATGACTATTTTGCACCTGGCTACGGCGTGCCGAACGACGAAGGCATGGAAGCAGTGAAATTGCTGGCGCGGCTGGAAGGCATTCTGCTTGATCCTGTGTATACCGGAAAAGCGATGGCGGGGCTGATTGGCGGTATCAGTCAGAAACGCTTCAAAGATGAAGGGCCGATTCTGTTTATTCATACCGGCGGTGCGCCTGCGCTGTTCGCCTATCATCCCCACGTTTAGCTCCGGGAACGCTCATGCAAGAAAGTATACAACTGGTTATTGATTCCTTGCCGTTCCTGTTGAAAGGGGCTGGGTATACGCTGCAACTCAGTATCGGCGGCATGTTTTTTGGCTTACTGCTCGGGTTTATTCTCGCGCTGATGCGCCTGTCGCCAATCTGGCCCGTGCGCTGGCTGGCGCGCTTTTATATCTCTATTTTTCGTGGTACGCCGCTCATCGCACAACTGTTTATGATCTATTACGGCCTGCCGCAGTTTGGTATCGAATTAGATCCCATTCCGTCAGCAATGATTGGTCTGTCGCTGAACACTGCCGCCTATGCCGCCGAAACACTGCGCGCCGCCATTTCTTCTATTGATAAAGGTCAGTGGGAAGCGGCAGCCAGTATTGGTATGACGCCGTGGCAGACCATGCGTCGCGCGATTTTGCCACAGGCGGCGCGGGTGGCGTTGCCGCCGCTGTCGAACAGCTTTATCAGTCTGGTAAAAGATACGTCGCTGGCCGCGACAATCCAGGTGCCGGAGCTGTTCCGTCAGGCGCAGTTGATTACCTCGCGCACGCTGGAGGTGTTCACCATGTACCTGGCGGCTTCGCTCATCTACTGGATCATGGCGACAGTATTATCGACGTTGCAGAACCATTTTGAGAATCAACTTAATCGCCAGGAGAGAGAACCAAAATGAGTGCCATTGAAGTTAAGAACCTGGTGAAAAAATTTCACGGTCAGACGGTGCTGCACGGTATCGACCTCGAGGTAAAGCCTGGCGAAGTGGTGGCAATTATCGGTCCGAGTGGTTCCGGCAAAACCACGTTGCTACGCAGCATAAATCTGCTGGAACAACCGGAAGCGGGAACGATCACCGTTGGCGATATCACTATTGATACTGCACGTTCATTAAGTCAGCAAAAATCGCTGATTCGCCAGTTGCGTCAGCACGTCGGGTTTGTCTTCCAGAACTTTAATTTGTTTCCGCATCGTACGGTGCTGGAAAACATTATTGAAGGGCCGGTGATCGTCAAAGGCGAACCGAAAGAAGAGGCCACGGCGCGCGCTCGCGAGCTGCTGGCGAAAGTTGGGCTGGCCGGTAAAGAAACCAGCTATCCACGTCGTTTGTCTGGCGGTCAACAGCAGCGTGTTGCGATTGCGCGTGCGCTGGCAATGCGTCCTGAGGTGATTTTGTTTGACGAGCCAACGTCAGCGCTGGATCCAGAGCTGGTGGGCGAAGTCCTGAACACAATCCGCCAGCTGGCGCAGGAAAAGCGCACGATGGTGATTGTGACGCACGAAATGAGCTTTGCCCGGGATGTTGCGGACCGGGCGATTTTTATGGACCAGGGGCGGATAGTCGAGCAGGGGGCAGCAAAAGCGTTATTTGCTGATCCCCAGCAGCCTCGCACCCGCCAGTTCCTCGAGAAGTTTCTGCTGCAATAATAAGAAAAAATCAGCCCCGACGATTCACCTGTCGGGGCGGGACGCCATTTCAAGCGTGATAAAACTGCTTAACAAATCAGCATAACTCATTAATAACATAAGAGAATGCGATGGCTTGCAAAAGTAATTCATTGCCTGAATAATATAAATTATATATAAATCTTATTTATGTGATAGTTTGAATTATCATTATAAATGATACTCACTCTCAGGGGCGTTGCGGTTTACTATGCAGGATACGGATTTTTTCAGCTGGCGTCGCACGATGCTGTTGCGTTTTCAGAGGATGGAGGCCGCAGAAGAGGTCTACCATGAAATAGAGCTTCAGGCTCAGCAGCTGGAGTACGATTACTATTCGTTATGTGTTCGCCACCCGGTACCATTCACGCGACCTAAAGTGGCTTTCTACACCAATTACCCTGAGTCGTGGGTTAGTTATTATCAGGCAAAAAATTTTCTCGCAATTGATCCGGTGCTGAACCCTGAAAACTTTAGTCAGGGCCATTTAATGTGGAATGATGACTTATTCAGCGAAGCACAGCCGTTATGGGAAGCCGCGCGCGCACATGGTTTACGCCGCGGTGTCACTCAGTATTTAATGCTGCCAAATCGGGCGTTGGGCTTTTTGTCCTTTTCCCGTTGCAGCGCTCGCGAAATACCCATTCTTAGTGATGAACTGCAATTAAAAATGCAGTTACTGGTGCGCGAAAGTCTGATGGCTCTGATGCGTTTAAATGATGAAATAGTGATGACGCCAGAGATGAATTTCAGCAAGCGCGAAAAAGAAATTCTGAAATGGACGGCGGAAGGGAAGACATCAGCAGAGATAGCGATGATTTTGTCAATCTCTGAGAATACGGTCAATTTCCATCAGAAAAACATGCAGAAAAAAATCAATGCACCAAATAAGACCCAGGTGGCCTGTTACGCGGCCGCTACTGGCTTAATTTGATCGCTTTTCTTTCTGCGTGCCAGATGCAAAAACCGGCTGAAAGGCACGCTCTCAGCCGGTTTTATATTACTGACGGTAGGCTTGTTTAATTTGCTTAACCGTTTTGGAAAATACTGCAGCCTGGGTTTCGTCTTCGATCAGCGCAAGCTGTTTTTCCATCTTTAACATCACGCGGCCCGCGTCAGCTTGTCCCATCGCCTGCAGCATCAGCGTCAGCATCGCTTTCAGGCAGGAGACTTCATTTGCCAGTTCTTGATTATTCTCGGCAGTAGAAAAATCAGGCGTACTCATTTATTTTCCTCGTCATGTTGCAATGAAAATTTGCGGTGAAAAATGTTAAGGCGGCGGAGTATACCATAAGCTTTGCTAAAAATAGCAGTGGTTGTTTTTTGAGCGTGATATCGGCAGTGCTATAAAATACGTTAATATAATGACCAATAAATATTTTTATCATGAATGTTTTTTGCCCGTATTGTTCGGGTTAATTAATGTTACATATTCAGCGGGCTGATTTTCATTTTTGCTGAATAAAGTCAATTTTTGTCACATTTCATCGTAGGGCTTACTGTGAAACGATCCGGTAAGCCGTTGGTGACGGGCGTGACCATAACTGTGGACAATCGAATTGACAAAAACGAGAGAAAAATCGAATACCCACCATTTTTAACGTTTCAAAGTTGCAATAAAAACCGCTAATATACGAATGACTAACTATCAGTAGCGTTATCCCTATTTCTGGAGATATTCCTTTGATCAACGTTCTACTTGTTGATGACCACGAACTGGTGCGCGCAGGGATACGACGCATTCTGGAAGATATAAAGGGTATAAGAGTCGTCGGTGAGGCATCGTGCGGTGAAGACGCCGTTAAGTGGTGCCGGACAAATGCCGTTGACGTGGTGCTAATGGACATGAGTATGCCGGGCATTGGCGGTCTTGAGGCGACGCGTAAAATCGCGCGTTCCACAGCTGATGTCAAAATCATCATGCTTACCGTCCATACAGAAAACCCTTTACCAGCG
>NZ_CAOLGM010000122.1:12265-14178 GCF_948475835.1 uncultured Escherichia sp.
TCGTGAGTGCGATTCGTTCTGTCTATTCAGGGCAGCGTTACATTGCTTCTGACATCGCTCAACAAATGGCGTTAAGCCAGATCGAACCAGAAAAAACAGAAAGCCCATTTGCCAGTTTGTCTGAACGTGAATTGCAGATTATGCTGATGATCACCAAGGGCCAGAAGGTCAATGAGATCTCAGAACAGCTCAATCTCAGTCCGAAAACGGTGAACAGCTACCGCTATCGTATGTTCAGTAAACTAAACATTCATGGCGATGTTGAGCTGACTCACCTGGCAATTCGCCATGGTCTGTGTAATGCGGAGACATTATCAAGTCAGTGAGTGATCAGTTTGACGCAAAAGCGTTTTTAAAAACCGTAACCAGCCAGCCAGGCGTTTATCGCATGTACGATGCTGGTGGTACGGTTATCTATGTCGGCAAAGCGAAAGACCTGAAAAAACGGCTTTCCAGCTATTTCCGTAGCAACCTCGCTTCGCGCAAAACCGAAGCGCTGGTCGCCCAGATCCAGCAAATTGATGTAACGGTTACTCACACAGAAACCGAAGCGCTGTTGCTGGAACACAACTACATCAAACTCTATCAGCCGCGTTACAACGTTTTGCTACGCGATGATAAATCATATCCTTTTATCTTCCTGAGTGGTGATACCCACCCGCGTCTGGCGATGCATCGTGGTGCGAAGCATGCCAAAGGTGAATATTTCGGCCCGTTCCCGAATGGCTATGCCGTACGTGAAACTCTGGCGCTACTGCAAAAGATTTTCCCCATTCGCCAGTGCGAAAATAGTGTTTATCGCAATCGCTCGCGTCCGTGTCTGCAATACCAGATAGGGCGCTGTCTGGGACCGTGCGTTGAAGGACTGGTGAGTGAAGAAGAATACGCTCAGCAGGTCGAGTATGTGCGCCTGTTTTTGTCTGGCAAAGATGATCAGGTGCTTACGCAACTCATTAGTCGTATGGAAACTGCCAGCCAGAATCTGGAGTTTGAAGAAGCTGCACGTATTCGCGACCAAATTCAGGCGGTGCGACGCGTCACCGAAAAACAATTCGTTTCCAATACCGGCGACGACCTCGACGTTATTGGTGTGGCGTTCGATGCGGGCATGGCTTGTGTCCACGTATTGTTCATTCGTCAGGGCAAAGTGCTCGGCAGCCGCAGCTATTTCCCGAAAGTGCCTGGCGGTACGGAACTGAGCGAGGTGGTAGAAACCTTCGTAGGCCAGTTCTATTTACAAGGCAGCCAGATGCGCACCTTACCGGGTGAGATCCTGCTCGATTTTAATCTTAGCGATAAAACGCTGCTCGCCGATTCCCTTTCAGAACTGGCGGGACGCAAGATTAATGTTCAAACCAAACCTCGCGGCGATAGGGCGCGTTATCTGAAACTCGCGCGCACCAATGCGGCGACGGCCTTAACCAGCAAACTTTCGCAGCAATCTACCGTTCACCAGCGACTGACCGCGCTTGCCAGCGTGTTGAAATTGCCGGAAGTGAAGCGGATGGAGTGCTTTGACATCAGCCATACCATGGGCGAACAAACCGTCGCTTCCTGTGTGGTGTTTGATGCTAACGGCCCGCTGCGTGCGGAGTATCGGCGCTATAACATTACAGGCATCACGCCGGGCGATGATTATGCGGCGATGAATCAGGTGCTGCGTCGGCGTTATGGTAAAGCCATTGACGACAGTAAGATCCCGGATGTGATCCTTATCGACGGCGGCAAAGGCCAGCTTGCGCAGGCGAAAAATGTCTTCGCCGAACTGGATGTCTCATGGGATAAAAATCATCCGCTGCTACTTGGCGTTGCCAAAGGAGCAGATCGTAAGGCTGGACTGGAAACGCTGTTCTTTGAGCCGGAAGGTGAGGGATTTAGTTTGCCGCCAGATTCACCCGCGCTGCATGTTATCC
>NZ_CAOLGM010000123.1:0-13489 GCF_948475835.1 uncultured Escherichia sp.
TCCATATTCCCGACCAGATTGGCGATGCTATGGCCATCTTTCCTGTTATTCGGGCGCTTGAATTGCATAAAATTAAGCATCTTTTAATTGTTACGTCGACAATTAATTTAGAAGTGTTTAATGCACTTAAACTTGAAAAGACTAAATTAACATTAGTCACAATGACTATGCAGGATCACGCAACATTAAAAGAAATAAAAGATTTAGCAAAGAACATAACACAGAAATACGGTACGCCGGATCTTTGTATAGAGGCGATGCGTAAAAAGAACCTGAAAACGATGATATTTATCAGTCAGTTGAAAGCAAAAACGAATTTTCAGGTTGTTGGTTTAACCATGAAGTGCTACTCCCCTTTGTGCAAGAACGCGTCCCGGATGGATCAGAATCTCCGGGCTCCTGTACCCATGACATGGGCATTTATGATGCGTGAGGCGGGTTTTCCAGCAGTCAGGCCAATATATGAATTGCCACTAAGTGAGGATGTACTCGATGAGGTGCGCGAGGAAATGCGATCGTTAGGATCTTACATTGCGCTTAATTTAGAAGGTAGCTCGCAGGAACGTACATTTTCATTATCGATTGCAGAAAATCTAATAGCAAAAATTCAAAGTGAAACAGATATACCAATAGTGATCGTTCATGGACCAAAAGGGGAAGATAAAGCCAGGGTATTAGTGGATTGTTATAATAATGTCTACCGTTTATCCTTATCACCCTCGATTAAACGTTCAGCAGCAATCATAAAAGATGCTTATATCGCAATAACTCCTGACACCTCAATATTACATATGGCAAGTGCCTATAATACTCCCGTTGTTGCAATTTATGCTGATTACAAAACGCGATGGCCCGCAATGGCCGATGTTTCGGAGTCAGTCGTCGTTGGGCAAAAAATTGACAATATAAGTCTGGATGAATTCGCAAAGGCATTAAAAAGTGTTTTGGCGAGAATATGAGACAGTACTTATGCATAGTAATGCCGATCTGTTATGAACGGTGGTGTCATCAATACTCTGAGGCTGGTCAATCATCACAGAAAACCAGCCTTTGGATCAAAGCTGTACTCACCGGATACGATCATAGTCACATCGAACGCGATTCTTGCGGTGCAGCAGTTTTATTTATTCATTTTCTGTGAGAGAAGGGCAAGCTCTATAGAGGGAATGTAAAAAAGAGTGCTCCGAATGGAGCACTCTTTAAGAAATTATAACGGAAAATCACAGGTTTTTATAACATGTCGCATAAGCAAACCCAAGCTTTTCAAATACGCTTTGATCACCTGTTGCCAGGGAAACTACGTATTGTTCGCTTGAGTTTGCGGGACTAGATGACCAATACATATTTGATTGAAAACCAGCGTCAGTCGTGTAATGCCCCATATCTCCCCATTCACTGTACAGTGACCCGATGCCTCGGGAACTACTGTGGTTTAAATAGTTTGCTCTGGGGAGCGTGTAGCCATTGCTGCTGCAAAAATTTTCAGCAAGGCTGTATATCATGAAAGCCTCGCCGGCGTTCACCCACCAACTCTTCACACGGATTTCGTATACATAGCTAGGGCCTCCTGATTTTGGCGTCGCCGTAATCCTTTCCCAATTGCTGCCGACATTTTTAAATGTCACTTTACCGGTAGCATCAACATCGACCCAGGAGGCAGAGCTTGAAAACTCATAATCAGCCGCCGTTTTTCCTGGGGCAAAGTTGTCATTATTCAACTGATAATACGCCCCGGTGAACCCCTGCGAAGGGAATGTAGTTGTCGGTAGGTCAGTACCATTGACTGATACTGTACCGCTCATTATTTTGTCTTCTGCGCGAGTGAATTGTATTGTGGTACTCAGACCAGCTTGATGAACACCATTCAATACAGGGATCAGCGTTGCGATACCCTCTCCGCCGCTTGTAACAGTGGCTTTGTAATCACCGTTGATATTTAGACTGTAATCAATTGCGCTAATTTTTATATAGGGCACGTTAGTACCTGATTGCACAAATTCCATCCCTTCAGAAACTTTGATCGGATTGCCTGATATATCGTGCAGAACAAGACGTAATTCAGCACTATCGGTATAGTCCCCTTTCAGTGATGACCGATTGCTCTTAAGGACGGACTGCGAGGTGTCTGCCGGGCCAGCCACCAGCGTTATATCTACTGTTTGCATTCCACCAGCGGTCGTGACTGCGCTTACCGTGACGCTACCTGTCATCGCTCCTTTCACGCTTGTTGTCGCGATTCCGTTTTGATCGGTCACCGCTGTTAATGACGTTAATGTGGCAGAGCCGCTTTTTAAGGCGAAGTACACAGTGAGACCTTCGATCAGGTTACCACTGCCATCCTCAACCGTTGCCTTTAAGGTACTTAAATCACTGTTGGTGGCGGCGATAGTCGATGGATCAGCGATAAAGCTAGCAACATGTGCGGTGCTTGAGTTGCCAGTGACTTTCACGGTTGTCTGTGTCTGTATTGTTACGCCGTTATGGAACGATGCAGTCACCGTATATGTACCGACTTTATTGCTGGTCAGAACGACCGGAGCCTGACCTGAAGAGTTAGTTCTCACTTTTCCGCCACTTAACGTCGCCCCTTCTGGCGTTACGCTAAAGTTGATGACCTGACCCTCCACTGGAGTGCCATTTGCAGAGGTTAGCGTTGCCGTCAGAGTAGTGCCTGTAGGGGCATAGACACCGATAAGCGGACTGGACGCCGTGAGTGTCAGTTTTTCATCAATAGCCTCCAGTTGTTTCTCAAGTGAGGCTCCATTCGCCAGGGATGCTTTCACCATATACGAACCGTTTCTTTCGGGCGTCATGGAGACCTCGGCTATACCATGCGTATCAGTAGAGACAATATTTTGGCTGATGGTCATGTGCTCTGGTGGCTCTGCACTGAATGTTACAGATTCATTAAGAATCGGGTTGCCAAACTGGTCGTTGACGTGAGCTTTAACTGCTACGTCTTGTGCGACCATTAGCTGACCTTCAGGTATCTCCAGACTGGTAATCGTTGCAGAATTAATATCTGCTTTTGCATTCAGTAATCGCGATATGACTTCAGTAGGTTTATCTGCCAGAGAGGCTGAAACTGTTTTCAGTCCGACTTCGGTGCTTGTCACAAGAATTTCAGCGAAACCCTGATCATCCGTTTCAACGCTGGTGCTGCTTAGCGTGACGGAGGTTCCGCGGAAATTAACTTTTATGCCTTCTACCGGGTTGCCGTTAGCGTCAGTGACGCTTGCAGTCATGGTCGCGCCCTCGGTCGTGCTGACGACGAATGAGTATACAGAGGTTAAGGAGGCTAGTGTTGCGGTACCAGCATCGGCAATCAAAGTCACCTGTTTCGTATCACTGACACCATAATTGTTCACGCTAACTGTCACGGGGTAGGTGCCGGATTTTGTACCGCTCAGTGTAACTTCAGCCTTGCCGTTGATATCAGTAATGGCGGAACCGCCTTGTCCGAGAGTGAAGCTTGCGCTCACGTCTGCCGGTAGCGTGAATGTCACCGCCTCATTGGCTAACGGGTTGCCGTTTCCATCAGTCACTGTTGCCTGAAGTGTGGTCATCCCAACGTTATTGGCGATAAAGTTGTCCTCGGTAACGTTAAGATTAACCTGCGCACTGAGCGTATCCGCAATAAAGTTCACCACCAACTGCTCACTCTTACCGCCAGTCATCGATGCTGTAACAGTATGAGCGCCTGCTTTTGTACCTTTCAGCGTGACTTTCGCTTTGCCTTCAGCATCAGTAATCGCTTTACCGCCATCGCTCAGCGTGAAGTTCGCCTTCACATCTTCCGGCAGAGTAAATGTTACTTCAGTGTTGGCTATCGCATTGCCCTCTGTATCAGCGACTGTTGCTGTTAGTGTCGTGAGATCGTTATTGTCGGCAATCAACGGATCCTTCGAGGCTGCCAGCGTGATTTCGGCATTCGCGACGTTCGGCACATAGGTCACTGTTTGTTGCATCGAATCGCCATTTTCGAGGGTTGCCGTCACTTGATAAACCCCGGCTTTTGTAGCGGTAAAGCTTGCGTAAAAATTGCCGTCGTGGTTGGTAGTATATATAGCGTTATTACTGGGGGTCACGCCTTCACTTGGTGATACTCTGAGGGTTACCTCCTGCTGGGGTACACCGTTGCCGTAATTATCCTTCACCTCAATATACAGATTGGTAGTGTCGCCTGCGGAGACTGTATCAAAAAGTGCCTGTAGCAAGGTGAGATGTGCCGTAGACGCATCAGCGTTGACATTAATTGATGTGCTAAGCGTGGAGCTACCATTTTCCAGACTGGCCTCAACGGTATCCGGTCTCGCTCCTGATTCTATCGAGGAGCGGGTATTGGTATAAGTGACGGTAGCCTTACCCTGTTCGTTCGTTACGGCTTGGCCGCCATTCGTCATTTCGGCAGAGTTTGTTCTGCTGGTGAAGTTCACAGTCACACCTTTCACCGGAAAGCCATTATTATCAACGACTGTGGCGGTGATGACGCTGCCGGAGCTGTTCTGCGGGGTACCGGCGATTATGCTGTCTGGGACAGGCGTCAACTCGATAATTTTTGCCGCTGCTGTGTCGCCAATAAAATGCACAGTTTTGTTGTCGCTGGCACCATTATTAGCCAGTGATGCAGTGACCGTCTGCTCACCAAAGGCAACGCCTGCGAGAGTGGCCTGCGCGATGCCAGACTCATTGGTATTACTTACTCCCGGGGTCAGGGTGAGTCCTGAAGAGGCTGAGCTGAATGTTACCGGAAGATTATTCACCTCATTGTCGAACTGATCTTTAACCGTTGCAGTTAGCGTTGCGTTATCGACGCCATTACCTGTGATCTCATCTTTTGACATCTGCAGGACAACCTGAGCCGAGGTTTTGTCCGCCACAAATGTTACCGGCTGCGAATCACTGGTATTGTTATTACCCAGCGTTGCGGTAACCGTATGCGTACCCGCTTTTTTACCTTTGAGCGTGACATGCGCTTCCCCATTGGCTTGGGTGATGGCAATGCCGTTATTTTCGAGGGTAAAGTTTGCCGCCACGCCCTGTGGCATGGTGAAGTTCACCGTTATTCCCGCCACCGGATGATTCGACGGATCTTTCACTGTTGCTGTCAGAGTTGTCTCATCCACGCCATTCCCAATGATTTCCGCTTTCGATGTTTGCAGAACGACAACCGCTCTGTCTTTATCCGCCACAAACGTCATTGGCTGTGTATCGCTGACATTGCTGTTAGCCAGACGAGCCGTGATCATATGCGTGCCCGCTAACGTGCCGGTCAGGGAGGCGATTGCAGTCCCGTTGCTATCCGTCATGCCTTTTCCGCTGTTGCTAATCGAGAACCGACTTGCGACGTCGTTTGGCACAGAGAAGGTGATTTCTTTATCTTTTAATGGGTTGCCATTTTTATCCTGCAAGGTTGCAGTCATATGTAGCGGAGCTGTGTTGGTGACGGTGATATCACCTGAAGGCACACTGAGGGTCAGGGCAGCAGTACTTTGATCACCGATAAAAATCACCTGTTGATTAGCCTGAGAACCAGAGCTCACAGAGGCCGTAACCCTATAATCACCATTTTTCAAACTGGTCAGCGTAGCTGTGGCGATCCCGTCGTGGCTATTCACTTCTGTTTGGCTCAGTTTCGCCTCTGCTGAATTAACATTGAAAGTGACCTTGACGTCATTGAGCAGGTTGCCTTTTGCATCCCGGACTGTCGCGGTCATTGTGGCGCTATCATTGCCGTCAGCGACCACTTCATTTTTCGACTTCTGCAGCTCAACCTGCGCGGTACTCGAGTCGCCGACAAAACTGACGATTAACGTTTGTTTCACGCCATTTTCAAGGGTGACTTCAACCGTGTTGTCTTCCTGCTTACTACTTTTCAGATCAAAAGTCGCCAGACCATTAACATCCGTTTTTGCGGTGTTTTGATTGTTGAAGGAAGTTGCCGATCCGCTTAATACCGCAAACGTGACGGTATGATCATTGATTGGGTTGCTTCCTTCATCAGCGACATTGACCGAGACGGTGTTTGCTGCATTCTCATTGGCGAGCACACCATTATTGCTGGCAGATAATGTCGCAATTTTTGCTGACTGCGGGTTGGCGTCGATGATAAAACCAGCGGTATGCAAATCTTCATTCCAGTTTTGCATTAATAGCTTCGCAGTAAGCCCACTGCCTTTGGTATAGGCGGTATAGGTTGCCTTATAGACGCCATCTGCGGTTTCTTTCCAGTCTGTAGTGACACCAGGTTTCACGTTGTCGATGCTGACTGCGTTATTCAGTTGCTGTTTTTGCTCCTTAACAGGTTTGTCATTTTCATCTCTCAGTTCTACCGTCACCTCGATAGGATTGCCGGAGAGATAACGGTCTTTATCAATTTTAATTGACGAGTGAGTTCGGGATGACGAAATAGAAATGATATTCACCACGGCGGGGGCTTTAGCCGCATCCACACCATTCAGCTGTGGCATCAGCGTCAGCGTGCCAGACATCGCTCCTGTGGTCAGGATCTGGGTATAGCTTCCGTCACCATTATCTTTCCATTCAGAAAGGGTGATGTCCTGAACTCCTTCGTGACGCGTCGAAAGCACCAGCCCGATAACAGGATTACCTGCTGCATCATGAGCAATAAAAGTCAGTGTGGCGGTTGAATGGGAATCCGCGCTCAATGTTTGGGTACTTAACGATACCGAGGAATCTTTCTGGCTTAGCGTAGGTGCCTGAACGACCACCATGCTTTGTTCACGATTCGACAAATTGCCTTTGACATCTTCAGCGGTGACTTCAATCGGCCAGGTGTTATCGGTTTCTGGCGTACTGGTGAACCGGTAAGCCGGCAGGGTAACCAGAATATCTTTACCCGTTGTGACCACTTTGCCACCGGCAGCTTCCAGAGCGGTGGCTTCGACGTTATAGCCTTTCAGGGCATATTTGGTTTGTAGCGACGAAACCAATGATTTCACTTCTCCTGACTTCCCTGTCACGGGGTCTGTCAGGGTCAGGCGAACCAGTTCTTTTTTGCGGTATTCCAGAACGATGTTGTTGTTGCGATCCACCAGATCATAACGGCTGCCTGCAAGGCTACGCCGTGCAGCGACTTCGTTCGGGTCAAGCTGTTTCTGCATTGCGCTGCCAGGTTGCCAGGTAAAATCGACGGCAAAACGGGTGTCATTTTCGCCCTGTTTACCCTGGCGTTGCTCCGCGCTGAAGGTCATCAGCGGGAAGGGGGTATAGTTAAGTCCAGCGGTTATGGTATGAGGATTACTTTGCCGATCGTCTTTATCGAACAGGGCCACTTCATCGCCATAATACTGTTCATAGACCAGTTTACCGCCAAGGTGCGGCCAGGCGGGTAGCCAGCCTTCTGCGCGTACATCCCAGCCATTGGCCGGGCGGGCTTCATAATCGTTGTCCAGCTCAGGTGCGCTGCGCCAGTTGGTCAGTGGCAAATAGCCGTTACTGCTTAATTTTAGATAGTCGCGCCAGTACTCCGCGCCAATGCCGGCGCGGGAGTGGTAACGGCTAAGATCGTGGTCGAAAAAGAAGTTGATGCCCGACATCCATGTGGGAGTGAAATGACGCCAACCTAAGCCGTTGTTAATCTGCGTACGCTCGTCAGTACGATGGAGAGTATGCTGACTGAAAAAGAGATTATCAGGCGTTTCATACCACGGATGGAGAAAATCGAACTGGGAGTTCTTCAGGCTAAAATCTTCATCCACGCCCAGCGTGATTCTTGCGGTACCGAAGCGGCTTAACCAGTCTGTCATTGCGCCTGAAGCCTGAGAAGAGGCCCATCCACGCGCCATATTTGCCGCTTGCTCGCTGTTCATATCTTCGGCGAGCAGAGACCCGATTGGCTGTGAAGTACTGGCTATCTGTTGCTCAAGGTTGCCACTGCTATTACCCGGTGGCGGGGTTAAATTATTTTCACTAACTTGTGCCGGGACATCCAGTTCATCACCCTGGCGGACATTATCAAAACCTCGAGCAAACGTACGAAACTGGTTGAGTTTGCGTAACTCAGCCACCGAAATACCGAAACGTTCGGCAACGCTTTGGGCCGATTCCAGCGCTCCAAGGGTGTAGGGCACCGTATTGGCATTTGCAATGGCAATTTGTGCAGGAACTGGTTGTTGGGTTGCGGTGTTTACCACACCTTGTGCTGCCGCAGCCATAGGGAACGCAAGTTGAGTTATCAGGCAGATACCCGCAGTTAAGCGGCGTAGTTTAATTCCCATCCCGCATAAGATTTGTCGGTCATTTATTTCTTCTCCACTTCTCTTCTTCGTAGCCATGCTTACCTTCCCTGAACGAGCTAACATAAATGCGCCCTTTCTAGCACAGCGAAAAAATGTAAATCCTGATAGCAATATGATTGAAAATTAATAACTTTTCGTTAGGCAGTTTTGGGTGTGAGTTGCAAGAGGGGAGACTACTGAATAACTCAAGTTTTATAATCGAGGGGAAAATGGTGATGGCGTTCATAGCAAAACGCCCTCAACCATAAAGGTCGAGGGCGCTTAAGATGTTAAAAAACCGCTATCCGTTAAAAAGCAATGTTCAACTAAGGTCAGTGACATTGCGCTAAAAAAGCGAATTTTTAGAATTTGGCTCCTCTGACTGGACTCGAACCAGTGACATACGGATTAACAGTCCGCCGTTCTACCGACTGAACTACAGAGGAATCGTGTGAACGGGGCGCATATTACTTAGCGGTACCTTGTCTGTCAACACTAAATTTCATAAGTCATTTCAATTGGTTAATTAATCTGCAAAGTTGTTAATTAATGAACATTCGTCGCCGAAAACGAGTCTGTATCATTAGTGCGATGCAGTCTCTGCAAAGGATCTTGTTGATAAAATTGGCAGAAACGTTGCCACAATGAAGGGAAACGAGGAGCAAAAAGTTCTGGGGCGCTAAAGAAATATTCAGAAAGTACGGCAAAACATTCAGCAGGATCACTGGCAGCATAAGCATCAATGCTCGCCGCATTCTCGCCAACCAATTCGATTTCTTCCTGAATGTTGTTCATTGCAGCATGAAGATCGTGTTCCCAGCCAGCAACCTCACGCAACGGAATAAAGGGAACTCCGCTGGCGCGATCGCCGTTACGGGTGTCCAGCTTATGAGCGACTTCATGAATAATCAGGTTAAAACCAGAAGCATCAAAAGAATCTTGTATATCCAACCAGTTCAAAACGATAGGCCCTTGCTGCCAGCTCTGACCTGACTGAACAATACGTTGGTTATGCACCAGACCGATATCGTCTTCCCATTCATCATCGACCACAAATGGCGCAGGATAAATTAAGACTTCATGAAAACCATCCAGCCATTCCAGTCCTAACTCCAGAACGGGTAGGCAAAATAGAAGTGCTATCCGGCAGCTTCTTAATGAATCCAGTTCAAAGCCCTGTAAAGGAACAAGCCGCTTTTGCTGTAAAAAACGTTCGGCAAGAGTGACTAATTTGCTTTGTTCCTGTTCCGTCAGACACGTTAAAAGGGGGATCGATAGTGCTTCCTGCCAGGGAAGGGCAGTTTGATGTGCTGATTCTTGTACTTTCCAGGGCCACTTAATCATCGTTTTGCTCGCAAACTCGTCACTTGAACAAAATTGCACGGACAGGGACTGTTAAAATGCCAAATTTCCTGGCATCATGGCAACCATCTGAACGGAGAGATGCCGGAGCGGCTGAACGGACCGGTCTCGAAAACCGGAGTAGGGGCAACTCTACCGGGGGTTCAAATCCCCCTCTCTCCGCCACTTTATCAATGACTTATCTCCCGACTTCCCGCCTTGCTTTTCCTAAACAGAACAATCGTAGAATATTCTTGAAGGGTTAGATCGTCACTGTTTTCTGTTCGATACTGTGACATTCAGCACTTGATTCGCTATGGATCTGACAGGAAAGTTTCGAGCGAATATGTGCAGTTATTCAGTCGTTTTCTTATCGGTCACCATTCTTCTTTTAGACATTCATCCTATGAAACTGCTGTAAAGTTGGTGGTGGGAACTGAAGTTGCGTAGAGAAGGGGTCAATATTTGAGCCAAAAAAGGAACGCGGCCGTCAGATTAAAGCCGCGGGACAAAGTCCATAATTTCCAAGAGTTGTTGAATTTCCCAGCTTTTTTGAAAGCCTTTGTATCATACTAACAAGTAAAAAAGGTTTAAATACCAAAATTAACCTGTATTTTTGATAAGTCTTACCATTGTACGATTTACACAGTTTCTGCTCCTCCTTGTTGATAGTGGAAAGGGTGCATTGTGCACTTGCGTAAACATTTATGACGCGTTGATGTCCATGGTTCACATTTCCTTGTCAGGGGATCGACTTATTTGCGGCGAGGCATCATTCGTAACAGAGTATTATCTTTCTGAATGTAGTGATGAAAGAGTGCTGCGCCAGCGTGAGCTGCGATTAAAAAGTAACCTATATTTGCCCAGGTTTCGTGAATATTTTTTATCAGTGCTTTAATTTCGCTGTTTGGGGTAACAAAGGGAGACACATTGAAACCAAGGAAACTCCACGATTTTCCACTGTAAGCCATCAAAGCAATCCCCAGCAGAGGAAGTGCAAGGAAGGTTATATAAAGCATGATGTGCATTAGCGAAGCCGCTTTCATTTGCCAGGCAGGTGGCGGTGGTACAATAGAAGGATCACTATAACGGTGTTTTATAATCAGGCGTGAAAACATTAACACCCAAACGAATATACCCGCATTGTAATGTGTTTCTCGCATCAGCAGATAAGTACTACTACCTTTAGGAAACCAGCCACGGAGTTCCATCGCGGCATAGGTTATTGCAACGAAAAGCAGCGTTATCCAATGTAAATAAATTTGAGTTTTTGAGAATCGGTTCATTTTTGTAGCTCCTGTAATTTTTACAGTCAAGCTATCCCACGAACCTTAAAAAATCCTTATACAGATGTGGTTTTAAGAATTTGTTATTTAAAAAATTGATAGTGCACATTGTAACCAGCCAATATAAGCAATGGCGTGAGCACAGGTATCTTTCTCTGTTGGCCGTATTGTGTATGGAATCCGTTATTGGTTAACTCAATGCGGGTTAGCTTATTAATATACAGACACGTCATAGTGATGAGCGTGTCTGTAGCTAGCTTGCGTTCAGTGGCGTTTGTGGATGGACCAGTGGCAGTTATGATGACTTACTAAAGCGGCATCGAGGCGTTATCATGAGAATACTCAATGAGACATCATTTCCTCGACCACTTCTTCGCTACTCAACTGATATGGATAATACGTTGGCCAGTTTTCCATTTCATTTAATAAAGATTGCTGTGAATCATTACCCATAAAAATGTGAAAATGAGATGATTTTCGTGGTGCAATTATATGATCGCTAAATTGTATATATTTAGGGGCTTTGCTTTCAGGATCTTTACATTCGAATAAGTAACGAACGCCTTTCTTGCCTGATTTATAGGTGAGTATTTTGTATCCATCGTAATCATATTTACAGGATGTTGTTTCATTATTTCTATGGAATTCAATAATGCCGTCCTCAATGCCAATCATCTCGATATCTGTTGCATAACCTTTGTGATAATAATCTTTAATTTCAGCAAATGTTTTAGTTTTATCTGCATCCGCTTTCTTCTGAAAGACGGGGTCAAGTTTGCCACTTTGCAGTAAAGGATAAACGGATTGCCAGACTCCATCCCAGTCACTGAGCGTTCGGTTTTGTACATTGGCATCATCAAAAACACCATTAGCAGCTTTTTGTTCGACCTCTGTTAAGGGTTTGCCGTGTGAGTGATGACCATGCGAAAAGGCAGGAGCGCTAACAATAAAGACACCTAAAGCAACAGCCAGTTTGTGAAGACGAATCGCCAAAACAGTTTCCTCCAGAGTCATTGTATATGATGTGTAATGTTATATTGTAACATATGGCAAAATGCAACAACTCTTAGGAAACGAGAGCATGGTATTCTCAAGTGTATTCAGCTATGTTATTGAAATAGAATAAATTATTCTGGAGATGAGAGGTTGATGACAAACGAAACATAACCTGATGTGATCTGCGCAGGCCGGACAGGGCGCTCGCGCCACATCCGGCAGGGATAACGCGTACTTTGTCGGCAATATGAAGTTATACAGATAATTTGTTGTGAACCTGCTTGCGTAACCGGTTAAAAAGGGAACGCAACTTCTTATACCGTAAGGCTAAAAGCAGTACAGCCAGCCCAGCGTAGATGAGCGGCTGCGGTGAAATAATCTTCACTGACCACAGATAATGTATTGGGGCCAGGATCGCGACAAGATAGACGAAATTATGCAACTGTTGCCAGTGCTTGCCGAGTTTTCGCTGCATCGCCTGGGTTGAAGTAAACGCTAAAGCAAGCAAAATAACCCAGCTGATAATTCCTAACGTTAAATAAGGCCGGGTAATTAACTCCTTACCTAATAACGCCAGATTATTCACGCCCAGCTCCAGCAATGCGTAACTGGTTAAATGCAGTGTCGCCCAGGCAAAGCACCATAAGCCTAACAGGCGGCGAGTGCGTATCAATAACGGCTGTTTTGCGTAGCGTGCCAGAGGTGTGATTAACAAGGTCGCCAGCAAAAATTTCAGTGCAGTGCGACCGGTAAAATGCTGAATATCTTTCACCGGATCGGCACCCAGTCCACCGTGATTGATCGCCCAGACCAGCCAGAGAAACGGCAACAATCCGGCAAGATGCAGGCAAACTTTCAGCCATGTCACCTGTTTTGCTGTCAGACGCATTCAGAAATTCTCCCGCAAATCCAGGCCACGATACAGCGATGCCACCTGGTCGGCGTAACCATTAAACAGTAGCGTTGGCTGGCGCTGTACATCGAGGATGCCGCCTGAACCAATAAATCGTTCGGTAGCCTGTGACCAGCGCGGGTGATCAACATGCGGATTAACGTTGGCGTAAAAACCGTATTCGTCAGGCGCTGCCAGATTCCAGGTGGTTGGCGGACGCTCGCGGGTCAGCTTAATACTGACTATCGATTTAATCCCTTTAAAGCCATATTTCCACGGCACAATCAGTCGTACCGGCGCGCCATTTTGTGGCGGTAACGCCTTGCCATAAACACCCACGGTCATCAGTGTGAGCGGATGCATTGCTTCGTCGAGACGCAATCCTTCGACATAAGGATATTTCAGCCCGCCGCCGATAAAGCGGTCCTGCTGGCCAGGCATCTGTTCCGGTGCATAAATTGTTTCGAAAGCGACATACTTCGCATTGCTGGTGGGTTCGGCAAGCGCCAGCAATTTGTGCAGCGGAAAACCAATCCACGGCACCACCATCGACCACGCTTCCACGCAGCGCATACGATAAATACGCTCTTCCAGCGGGAAGCGACGGGTTAAATCATCGTGATCGAGGGTCAATGGTTTTGCCACTTCGCCGCTGATTTTCAGTGTCCATGGATCGGTTTTCAGGCTACCAGCATTAGCGGCGGGATCGGCTTTATCCAGCCCGAATTCATAGA
>NZ_CAOLGM010000124.1:0-13112 GCF_948475835.1 uncultured Escherichia sp.
TATCGAGATCAACACCTTCATTGACCAAATCGACCAACCGGTCTTCCACATCAAAACGTAATTCCAGTTGCGGATACGCCTTAGCCAGCGCTGATAACGCCGGAGCCACCACCTGTCGTCCAAAACCAAAGCTGCTGATAATACGCAGCATCCCCTGCGGCACCTGACGCACGTCAGAAAGTTCGTCCATCATCTGACCGACATCCTGCAAAATCCGCTGCGCCCATTCATAAATCCGCTCTCCTTCTTCGGTAATGGTGACGCGGCGGGTGGTGCGGTGTAACAACACCACGTTTAGCGTTTGCTCCAGCAAGGCGATGCGCTTGCTGACGAACGCCGGTGAAACGCCCAGTTCTTCCGCCACGGCGGCAAAACCAGCCCGACGAGCCACCAGCATAAAGACGCGCAAATCATTCAGCAGCGGTAAATTATTCATGATTCGTGTTTTATGTTTCACCAGTTACGGGGATTAATTCCTTTTCAGTCAATTATAGGATGGTGATGTTGTCAATTTTGATGGTCAGGAAGTGAGAACCCAATGATGAAAACGATGCGTATTGCTGCGATCCCGGGAGACGGGATTGGCAAAGAAGTCCTTCCTGAAGGGATTCGCGTGTTACAGGCTGCCGCTGAGCGCTGGGGCTTCGCCTTGAGTTTTGAGCAAATGGAGTGGGCGAGCTGCGAGTATTACAGCCATCACGGTAAAATGATGCCGGACGACTGGCATGAGCAACTTAGCCGTTTCGACGCCATCTATTTTGGTGCCGTCGGCTGGCCGGACACCGTTCCTGACCATATTTCGTTGTGGGGTTCGCTGCTGAAATTTCGTCGTGAATTCGACCAGTACGTCAACCTGCGCCCGGTTCGTCTCTTTCCTGGCGTTCCCTGCCCGCTGGCGGGAAAACAGCCAGGCGACATCGATTTTTACGTGGTCAGGGAAAACACCGAAGGCGAATATTCCTCGCTCGGCGGTAGAGTGAATGAAGGTACAGAGCATGAAGTCGTCATTCAGGAATCGGTATTTACGCGTCGTGGTGTCGATCGCATTTTGCGTTATGCCTTCGAACTTGCGCAAAGCCGCCCACGTAAGACGCTAACTTCTGCCACTAAATCAAACGGTTTAGCCATCAGCATGCCGTACTGGGATGAGCGAGTGGAAGCAATGGCCGAGAATTACCCGGAGATCCGCTGGGACAAGCAGCATATTGATATTCTCTGCGCGCGTTTTGTGATGCAGCCGGAACGCTTCGATGTGGTGGTGGCGTCCAATTTATTTGGCGATATCCTTTCCGATCTTGGCCCGGCCTGCACCGGCACCATTGGCATTGCCCCATCCGCCAACCTGAATCCGGAACGCACTTTCCCGTCGCTCTTCGAGCCAGTCCACGGTTCCGCGCCGGATATCTACGGGAAAAACATTGCTAACCCTATCGCCACGATTTGGGCCGGTGCAATGATGCTCGATTTTCTCGGCAATGGCGATGAGCGTTTCCAGCAAGCGCATAACGGTATTCTGGCAGCAATTGAAGAAGTGATTGCTCACGGGCCGAAAACACCTGATATGAAAGGCAATGCCACCACGCCACAGGTTGCCGACGCGATTTGCAAAATTATTTTGCGTTAAGGTCAAACCAGTTTATTTGAACCGCGTCACTGACGCGGTTTTTTTATTCGTTCTTTGCAGTAAATAACCTGCGTCATTTCACCTTTTATTGTTTCCGTTTCGTGTTTTATGGCTTTCCGTATTCTTAATTGTTTAATTTATGTAACATGCAAATAATCAATTTGTTAAACACAACATACAACTCATTACCCTGCAAATAATTACAACTGGCAAAAGCCAGAGACGGGCTTTTATGCCCAGGAGATGACTCATGATGAGCAATGTTAAGAAAAAAGATGTGCCGCTGATAAGCATCAGCCTGGTGGCCATTCTTTTCATCGCAGCTGCATTAAGCCTTTTCCCACAACAATCGGCCGACGCGGCCAACGCAATATACACTTTTGTTACGCGTACGTTAGGTTCCGCCGTACAGGTATTGGTTTTGCTGGCAATGGGACTGGTGATTTATTTAGCCACCAGTAAATACGGCAATATTCGGCTTGGCGAAGGAAAACCGGAATACAGCACGCTCTCCTGGCTGTTTATGTTTATTTGTGCCGGTTTAGGTTCTTCTACGCTTTATTGGGGGGTTGCTGAATGGGCCTATTATTATCAAACGCCTGTATTAAATATCGCACCGCGTTCACAACAGGCACTCGAATTTAGCGTCCCTTACTCCTTCTTCCACTGGGGCATCAGCGCCTGGGCAACTTATACGCTGGCCTCATTAATCATGGCTTATCACTTTCATGTGCGTAAAAACAAAGGTCTGAGTCTTTCCGGCATTATTGCCGCGATTACCGGCGTTCGCCCGCAAGGCCCATGGGGAAAACTGGTTGATTTGATGTTCCTGATCGCCACTGTCGGCGCACTGACTATTTCCCTTGTTGTCACCGCAGCAACCTTTACTCGTGGACTTTCCGCGCTGACCGGTTTACCCGATAACTTCACCGTGCAGGCATTTGTGATCCTGCTTTCCGGCGGCATTTTTTGCCTAAGCTCGTGGATTGGTATCAACAACGGTTTGCAACGTCTGAGCAAAATGGTTAGCTGGGGCGCGTTCCTGCTGCCATTACTGGTGCTGATTGTCGGCCCAACCGAATTTATTACCAACAGCATCATCAATGCCATCGGTCTGACCACGCAAAACTTCCTGCAAATGAGCTTATTCACCGATCCGCTTGGCGATGGTTCATTTACCCGCAACTGGACCGTTTTCTACTGGCTGTGGTGGATCTCATACACCCCTGGCGTAGCAATGTTTGTCACCCGCGTTTCCCACGGTCGTAAGATTAAAGAAGTTATCTGGGGACTGATCCTCGGCAGCACCGTCGGTTGCTGGTTCTTCTTCGGCGTAATGGAAAGCTATGCCATTCATCAGTTTATCAATGGCGTAATCAACGTCCCACAGGTGCTGGAAACACTGGGCGGCGAAACAGCTGTACAGCAAGTTCTGATGTCGTTGCCAGCCGGTAAATTGTTCCTCGCCGCATACCTGGGCGTGATGATTATTTTCCTTGCCTCGCATATGGATGCGGTGGCCTACACCATGGCTGCGACCAGTACGCGTAATCTCCAGGAAGGTGACGATCCTGACCGTGGGCTGCGTCTTTTCTGGTGCGTGGTGATCACTCTGATCCCGCTTTCCATCTTGTTTACCGGTGCTTCGCTGGAAACGATGAAAACCACCGTCGTGCTCACAGCCCTTCCCTTCCTCGTCATTTTACTGGTGAAAGTCGGCGGATTTATTCGCTGGCTGAAACAGGATTACGCCGACATTCCGGCTCATCAAGTTGAACATTATCTCCCGCAGACACCGGTTGAAGCCCTGGAAAAAACGCCAGTGCTCCCTGCGGGAACCGTATTCAAAGGCGACAACTGAGCGCCATCATCCTAACGATAAAGGTATCCCTATGAGCAATCTGAGCCCTGACTTTGTACTACCCGAAAATTTTTGCGCTAACCCGCAAGAGGCGTGGACCATTCCTGCCCGTTTTTATACCGATCAGAACGCGTTTGAACACGAAAAAGAGAACGTCTTCGCCAAAAGCTGGATTTGCGTCGCTCACAGCAGCGAACTGGCGAATGCCAATGATTATGTGACGCGTGAGATCATTGGCGAAAGCATCGTGCTGGTACGCGGTCGTGATAAGGTTTTGCGCGCGTTCTATAACGTGTGTCCGCACCGTGGTCATCAGTTGTTGAGCGGTGAAGGAAAAGCAAAAAATGTGATTACCTGCCCGTATCACGCATGGGCATTCAAACTCGATGGCAATCTGGCCCATGCACGTAACTGCGAAA
Source organism: uncultured Escherichia sp. (assembly GCF_948475835.1). Classification (NCBI taxonomy): domain Bacteria; kingdom Pseudomonadati; phylum Pseudomonadota; class Gammaproteobacteria; order Enterobacterales; family Enterobacteriaceae; genus Escherichia; species uncultured Escherichia sp. The sequence goes on from NZ_CAOLGM010000124.1 coordinate 3,905, forward strand.
ACGTCGCCAATTTCGATAGCGACAAAGCGCAACTGGTTCCGGTGCGTCTGGAAGAATATGCCGGATTCGTCTTCATCAACATGGACCCCAACGCCACCAGCGTAGAAGATCAGTTACCCGGTCTGGGCGCGAAAGTGCTGGAAGCCTGCCCGGAAGTCCACGATCTGAAACTGGCGGCCCGCTTTACCACCCGCACGCCTGCCAACTGGAAGAACATTGTCGATAACTATCTCGAGTGCTATCACTGTGGTCCGGCGCATCCAGGTTTCTCCGACTCCGTACAGGTTGATCGTTACTGGCACACCATGCACGGTAACTGGACGCTGCAATACGGTTTCGCCAAACCGTCCGAACAGTCGTTTAAATTTGAAGAGGGTACGGATGCGGCATTCCACGGTTTCTGGCTGTGGCCGTGCACGATGCTGAACGTCACCCCGATCAAAGGGATGATGACGGTCATTTATGAATTCCCGGTGGATTCTGAAACTACCCTGCAAAACTACGATATTTACTTCACCAATGAAGAGTTAACCGACGAGCAAAAATCGCTGATTGAGTGGTATCGCGATGTGTTCCGTCCGGAAGATTTACGTCTGGTTGAAAGCGTACAGAAAGGGCTGAAATCGCGTGGCTATCGTGGTCAGGGGCGCATCATGGCCGACAGTAGCGGTAGTGGCATTTCCGAACATGGTATCGCCCATTTCCATAATCTGCTGGCGCAGGTGTTTAAGGACTAATGACATCGGCGGCGGTATTTTCCGCCGCTGGGCTGATTTTTGATGGAGTACAGCAATGTCAGACTATCAAATGTTTGAAGTACAGGTGAGTCAGGTGGAACCGCTTACCGAACAGGTGAAACGCTTCACGCTGGTGGCAACCGATGGCAAACCGCTGCCTGCGTTCACCGGAGGAAGTCACATCATTGTGCAGATGAGCGATGGTGATAACCAGTACAGCAATGCGTATTCACTACTGAGTTCGCCGCATGACACCTCTTGTTATCAGATTGCCGTTCGGCTGGAGGAAAACTCGCGCGGCGGTTCCCGCTTTTTGCATCAGCAGGTAAAAGTGGGCGATCGGTTAACGATTTCAACGCCTAATAACCTGTTTGCGCTAATTCCCTCAGCCAGAAAGCATCTGTTTATCGCGGGCGGTATTGGTATCACCCCTTTCCTGTCGCACATGGCAGAGCTGCAACACAGCGACGTCGACTGGCAGCTACATTACTGCTCGCGAAATCCAGAAAGTTGCGCATTTCGTGATGAGCTAGTCCAGCATCCGCAGGCTGAGAAAGTTCACTTGCATCACTCATCAACCGGAACACGACTGGAATTAGCGCGATTATTGGCGGATATCGAACCTGGCACACACGTTTATACCTGTGGTCCCGAGGCGCTAAATGAAGCGGTAAGAAGTGAAGCTGCGCGTCTGGACATCGTCGCCGATACGCTGCACTTTGAGCAATTTGCTATCGAAGACAAAACCGGCGATGCCTTTACCCTGGTGCTTGCCCGTTCCGGAAAAGAGTTTGTGGTGCCGGAAGAGATGACTATTTTGCAGGTTATTGAAAATAATAAAGCCGCGAAAGTGGAATGTTTATGTCGTGAAGGGGTATGCGGAACCTGCGAAACAGCAATACTGGAAGGTGAAGCTGACCATCGGGATCAGTATTTTAGCGATGAAGAGCGTGCCAGCCAGCAAAGTATGTTGATCTGTTGTTCGCGTGCGAAGGGTAAACGCCTGGTGTTGGATTTGTAGTTTGCCAAAGCCGGATGTGGCGCTGAGCGCGCCCAGTCCGGCTTCGGAAGATTTTACTGCGGATATTCCTGCAATAAATTGTGTAATGCTTCCGCCATCAGCTCACCACGCCAGCCGGAAATCAGCTCCGGCAAATTGTTCTGCGGTTTCAGTTTCCAGTGCCAGTTCAGCAGTTGGTTGATTTGCCGACGCGATGCCAGCAATTCGGCGCTGATCTTATGCGTTTCGCTCACGTCAGTAATCAGCGACTTAATCGCTTTAAACGCTTTACGATAACCAGGCATGTCCATCAGGTTAAGCATCGGCTGCGGTAAGGCCTCTTCCGGCAATGTCTGCGCTTTTTCCACCAGCGCCAGCAGCGTTTTACCGTGAAAGCGGATTTCGCTACCGGATAAACCCAGGCTGTCCAGTTCGCCTAAACTTCCCGGCATATAACGCGCGACCGACCACAAATGCTCTTCACGCACGACAAAGTTCACCGCCAGATCACGCTCTCGCGCCTTGCGCAGTCGCCAGTCGGCTAATAGTTGCAGACAGGCCAGTTGGCGTGTGCGTAACTGCCAGGCATTGGTGATATCACGCCAGGCATCTTCCGGCGCAACGACTTCCTGACGACGCATTTGCATCAGGCGGCATTCATCCAGCGCCGCAGGTAGCCAGCCGGAGGCCTCCGTTTCTACCATAAGCTTGGCGGTGATCGGTAACAGATACCAGACATCCGCCGCTGCGTATTCACACTGACGTTCGGTCAGCGGTCTGGCCAGCCAGTCGGTGCGCGATTCACTCTTGTCCAGCGTAACGCCGGAATACTCTTCCACCATGGAAGCGAAACCCCATGACATCGGGCGTCCGCAGAAGGCAGCAAGGATTTGCGTGTCAATCAAGGGTTGTGGTAATTCGCCAAAGACATTGAGGAACACTTCCAGATCTTCACTGCCTGCATGGAGAAATTTTGTGATGGACGGATCGCGCAGGATCGCTTTCAGCGGTGACCAGTCGGTGATCCCGAGAGGATCAATTAGCGCCAGATGCTCGCCATCGAAAAGTTGAATCAACCCCAGCTGCGGGTAATAAGTGCGCGTACGAACAAATTCAGTATCCAGGGCTATCGCCGGAAAGGCACGGACGGCTTCACACAAAGAAGCCAGCGCATCGTCCGTGGTAATCATTTGGTAATTCAAATTGTTTTCTCTTTAGTGGGCGTCAAAAAAAACGCCGGATTAACCGGCGTCTGACGACTGACTTAACACTCAGGCTTTATTGTCCACTTTGCCGCGCGCTTCGTCACGTAATTCTCGTCGCAAAATTTTTCCGACGTTAGATTTCGGTAACTCATCACGAAACTCCACCAGCTTCGGTACTTTGTAGCCCGTGAGCTGACGGCGGCAAAAGGTCACCAGTGACTCTTCGGTAAGCGATGGATCTTTTTTCACTACGAAGATTTTCACCGCTTCACCACTGGAGCCGGAAGGTACGCCAACAGCCGCGACTTCCTGTACGCCAGGATGCTGCATGACGACATCTTCAATCTCGTTGGGATAGACGTTAAAACCGGAAACCAGAATCATGTCTTTTTTACGATCGACAATGCGCAGGAACCCTTCTTCATCCATCACCGCGATGTCGCCGGTGTGTAACCAGCCATTTTTGATGATCTCATCTGTAGCATCCGGACGCTGCCAGTAACCCAGCATCACCTGCGGTCCTTTGACACAAAGCTCACCCGGTTGACCCGGTGGTACTTCATTATCATCATCATCCACCAGTTTGGCTTCCGTCGACGGCACCGGCAAACCGATGCTACCACTATGATAATCAATATCATATGGGTTAACGCTGACCAGCGGCGCACACTCGGTAAGGCCATAGCCTTCCAGCAGATACTGTCCTGTCAGTTTCACCCAACGCTCTGCCACCACTTGCTGCACTGGCATCCCTCCGCCTGCGGAAAGATGCAGACTGGAGAAATCCAGCTGCTGGAACTCTTTATTGTTCAGCAACGCATTGAACAAGGTGTTAACGCCCGTGATAGCGGTAAACGGATATTTCGCTAACTCTTTTACCAACCCTGGAATATCGCGCGGGTTAGTGATAAGCAGGTTCTGCCCACCCAGTTCGATAAACAGCAGGCAGTTAATGGTCAGGGCAAAAATGTGATACAGCGGCAGCGCCGTCACCACCAGCTCTTTGCCCGGATGCAACAGCGGACCATAGGTCGCGTTAACCTGTTCCAGGTTCGCCAGCATATTGCGGTGAGTCAGCATCGCGCCTTTCGCCACACCAGTGGTGCCGCCGGTGTATTGCAGAAAAGCTAAATCTTCCGGCACCAGTTCGGGTTTGACGTACTGCATCCGGTAGCCGTTATGCAGTGCGCTACGAAATGAAATGGCATCTGGCAGATGGTATTTCGGCACCAAACGCTTGATGTATTTAACAACGAAATTGACTACCGTGCCTTTTGCCGTAGATAGCTGATCGCCCATACGGGTCAGAATTACGTGCTGAACGGCGGTTTTATCAACCACTTTTTCCAGTGTGTGAGCAAAGTTAGACACGATAACAATCGCCGATGCGCCGCTATCGTTAAGCTGATGCTCAAGCTCACGCGGGGTATACAACGGGTTAACGTTTACGACGATCATCCCGGCACGCAAAATGCCAAACAGCGCCACCGGATATTGCAATAAATTAGGCATCATCAACGCAACGCGATCGCCTTTCTTCAGCCCCAACCCTTGTTGCAAATAAGCGGCAAACGCGCGACTGCGTTCTTCCAGCTTGCGGAAGGTCATTACCTCCCCCATATTCACAAACGCAGGTTGATCGGCGTAGCGCGCGACCGACTGCTCAAACATATCTACCAGAGATTGATAACGGTCAGGGTTGATCTCCGTCGGAACGTCCGCGGGATAACGGTTAAGCCAAACCTTCTTCAATTCTTCACCTCTAAAATGCGTGTTCGTCGTCATCGCAACCCCAAATGATATACATGCCGTTAACATAATATTAACTCATCATACCAGCTTGATAATTACCCAACGAAAAGGTTGCGAAGCGCGTCACTATTTATTTTTATCTTTACCGTAAGAATGCAGAAACAGCGGACCAGCCGCTGTTTCTTTTTCTTTAAAAACAAGCAATTATTCAGTTACAACTGTTTGTACTCTCGCGGGGCCGGGATTATACCAGCCCCATCCGCCGTAGCCATAGGGCCAGCCACGACCGCCATAAAACCATGGATCAATCGGCTGAGGCGGCATAATCACCTGCTGGGTTAAATGCCAACGTTTGTAACCCGTTACTTGCATCACCATAAATTTATAGGGCGTATTGCCGATTTTGCCGTCAACCGCACCAGTGATTGGCCCGACTACCGTAACAAGTTGTCCACGGAAATCCACCGGGTCCAGAAAACCGTTCACATCGGCATAAATGCGACCGCGAGAAGGTTCTCCCAGCGTCGGTCTGGCTCCGCTGTCCAGCGGTACGGTAGCAATTTCCAGGCGGGTTTTCCCTTGCTGGTTTTGTACCGCAACCACTTTGCCACCAAAGCGTGCCTCCTGACCAACGTACAGCTGCGGCGCACTCATCACCCGAACTAAATCTTGTTGCGGCGTGGGACTGCTGCCTTTAATGGCGTCCGGCACAGTGACACAACCGCTCAGCATTAGCGCAAACGTACCTGCCAGTATGCCTTTGATAACATTCTTTTGAACCGCCATGATGCGACTCCTTTTTTTCTCAGGGCATACTCTTAAGATTCATTCTTTGCCCGGAAGTTTCTTCCATGCGACGTTGTTACGTAAATAAACCGGTTCGGCATGTTCCACCGCCACCGTTTTACCCTCGGCAAACATCTGACACGCAATCGGCAGCATATCTTCCGCCGCTGGCAGTAAAACTTCTCCGTCGCGCAAAACCAGCCCGCTCTCTTTACCGAGATCCGGCCAGGCTTGCCAGCCCGTCCCTACCGTTACCCATTCGCCGGAAAGCTGTTGCATTCGTTCATGAACGAGTTCGGGTTTGAGTACGGCTTCGGTTTCTTCACCGTGCCAGATACCGTTTTCATCACGCTGATATTCGGCCCAGTAAACTTCGCCCATTCGCGCGTCAATGGCTGCCAGCACGCGGGTTGCGCCGTTTTTGCGCCACGCCCCTTGCGCCATCGTCATTAGCGTGGAGACGCCAATCATCGGTAGCTCTGCGCCAAGTGCCAGCCCTTGCGCAATGCCAATACCAATGCGCACGCCGGTAAAGCTACCGGGGCCGCGCCCGTAAGCCAGAGCGTTAATATCAGTCAGGGAAGTTCCGCTGGTGGTCAGGATATCCTGCACCATCGGTAAGATTCGTTGAGTATGTTCACGAGGGCAAAGCTCAAAATGAGCGTTGACAGTACCGTCGTTCCACAGGGCGACAGAGCAGGCCTCTGTCGCGGTATCGATAGCCAGAATTCGCATGGGTCTTCGTGCTTAGATCAATAAAAAGGCGCGCATCATACCATACTCCGTAACAAATTACCTGGAGGATGGTATCGCAAGGAAACGAACCGCACGGGCAATGTCACGAGTGCGTGGCGCGGGCGGCAGACTGGCGAGAAACGTCGCGCCGTAAGGACGCATCACCAGCCGATTGTCACAAATCACCAGCACGCCACGATCGTCGGCGTCGCGAATCAGTCGCCCTACCCCCTGTTTGAGAGTAATGACGGCATCTGGTAGTTGCACTTCATCGAACGGGTCGCCACCGCGCAAACGACAATCTTCCATGCGCGCTTTTAACAGTGGATCATCCGGCGAGGTAAACGGCAACTTGTCGATAATCACCAATGACAATGTATCGCCACGCACGTCCACCCCTTCCCAGAAACTACTGGTTGCCACAAGAAGCGCGTTACCGGCGCTGACAAATTGCTGCAACAGTTGCCCTTTGCTGGTTTCCCCCTGCAACAAAACGGGAAGCGTCATGGTAGCGCGGAACTGCTCGGCCAGATCACGCATCATGGCGTGCGAGGTACAAAGCATAAAACAACGACCGTTGTTAGCTTCGATGATCGGTCGCAGCATTGCCGCTAACTGGCGAGCAGAACCTGGCTGGTTGGTTTGCGGCAGATTGCGCGGCACACAGAGTAACGCCTGGCGGCTGTAATCAAACGGGCTTGGCAATAGCAACGACTCCGCCTGTTCTATCCCAAGCCGCGAGGTGAAATGATGCAGATCGTCGTTCACCGACAGCGTTGCTGAGGTGAAGATCCAGCTACCAGGCTTTTGCGCCATTAACTCTTTGAATTTATCCGCCACGCTGAGCGGCGTGAGAGCCAGAGTAAAATGGCGCGAAGTGCATTCGTACCAGTAGCTGTAGCCCGGCTGATTGATCTCTTTTAGCCGCTTCAGCCGTGTGCGATACAACGTAGCGCGCTCAAATGCCGCATCCAGCAAGGCGGAACGCCCCAGTGACAGTTTCGCCACGTCATAACAAAGTTCCAGGGTGTCATCGAGCAGTAAAAATGCCCGCTGAATTTGCGGATTAGCTAACAGCTCACGCAGGTTACCGCGATAACCTGTCTCACCGAGTTGCAGACGAAAATCCTGCGCACTCTGGGCAAGACGATCAGCGCACTTTTGTAACTGCTGGGTGTCTTTTAATTCGGTGCGGTAAGCGATGGTGATGTCTTTTGCCAGGTCGAGCAGTTGTCGACTGGAGAGTGACTGACCAAAATACTGGCTGGCAATGTCCGGTAGCTGGTGGGCTTCGTCGAAGATCATGACGTCCGCTTCCGGGATCAGTTCGCCAAATCCACTCTCTTTAACCACCATATCCGCCAGAAAGAGATGATGGTTTACCACCACCACATCGGCGTCCATCGCTTTTTTACGTGCTTTGACCACAAAGCAATCTTTATACATCGGGCAGTCGCTGCCAAGACAGTTGTCGTTGGTGCTGGTGACCAGCGGCCACGCCTGTGAATCTTCCGCCACGCTGACGCAGGTGCTGATATCACCATCGACTGTTTGATTAGACCAGGAGCGCAGCAGGATCACATCGCTTAAGATTTGTACCGGCAGATCGCCCCCCGCCAGCGCCTGCTGTTCGAGACGTTCGAGGCAGAGGTAGTTTGAGCGCCCTTTCAGCAGCGCCACGTTGCCCGTATATTTCAATGCCTTTGAGACTGTTGGCAAATCGCGGCTGTAGAGCTGATCCTGCAACGCTTTTGAGCCGGTCGAGATAATGACTTTCTTTTTCGCCCGCAGCGCAGGAGCCAGGTAAGCGTAGGTTTTGCCCGTACCGGTTCCTGCTTCCACCACCAGCGGCTGGCCTTTTTCTATCGCCTGGGTGACGGCTACCGCCATCTGTCGCTGTGGTTCTCGCGGCTTAAAGCCTGGTATCGCTTTCGCCAGCTGACCGTCTGGTGCAAAATCGTCCGTCACACTACCCCCTGTTGATTTGAACAGGGATTATGTCAGGATGAGGGCGCTTTCGCCAGTTGAAGTGGTGACGGCGACCTCACATTGTGGCAGTCTTTGCAGCACGAAAATGGAAGGATAATGAGGACAAAATGATGACTATCGTTCGTATCGATGCTGAAGCCCGCTGGTCTGATGTGGTAATCCACAACAACACGCTCTACTACACTGGTGTACCGGAAAACCTCGACGCCGATGCCTTTGAGCAAACCGCCAACACGCTGGCGCAGATTGATGCCGTGCTGGAAAAACAGGGCAGCAATAAATCGAGCATTCTGGATGCCACCATTTTCCTGGCCGATAAAAACGACTTCGCGGCGATGAATAAAGCGTGGGATGCCTGGGTTGTCGCGGGTCATGCGCCGGTGCGCTGCACGGTACAAGCGGGTTTGATGAACCCGAAGTATAAAGTTGAAATTAAGATTGTGGCTGCGGTGTAAGCTTTATCGAAGCAAAATAAGTCAGACGATAATTTATCGATAATACTGGTCGGTTTTACATAAATCGACCAGAGAATAAGATATTACTGTTGATGCTTCTGCTAATTCATTATTTATATTTATAATTTCAATTTTATCTATAAAACTAACTATATAAATAAACATAAACATGCCGTTGTGTTCGCCCTTTGATTAGCAACTCTGGTTTTCTTTCTTAGCTGAACAATCTGGTTATAGCGTGCGGACTGACCGTTAATTTTCTCCATCTTACTGGATAACACACCATGAGCTGCTACCTTTAAAACACCTGAATGTCAACAGGTTAACTCGTGCCATATCGTTATAATCCCTTTGATATTAGATGCAAATTAAGGTCATATATAGCCTTATCGATAACATGGTTAATTTTAAGGATAAGAATATGCCTGCTGTAATAGATAAAGCCCTGGATTTCATTGGTGCCATGGATGTATCAGCGCCAACACCAAGTTCGATGAATGAAAGCACAGCGAAGGGAATCTTTAAATATTTAAAAGAACTGGGAGTACC
>NZ_CAOLGM010000125.1:0-12985 GCF_948475835.1 uncultured Escherichia sp.
TTTATTATCTCTGTAAATAATATGAGGTGTTTTATATATTTATTATATATATTGTACTTCGGCAAATACTGAGCACAATTTATCAATGCAACCGGTGTTTCTTTTTAAAAAACGTACCGGAGCAATGGGCGGTCATGTCGCTGGCACCGCAGGATTCTGCGTTGCTGTGCCAGCCTTTTATTCATGGTCAATGAGTGAGGTGATTGATAAAGACACCAGGTCGTCAGAGCGCACTGATTATCCGCATTATGCCAGTGAAGTTGCACTGGCTTTTGGTTCACGAGTGGTTGGCCTCGAACTGGCAAAAATGATTGTGGATGCGTGGCTGGGCGCACAGTACGAAGGCGGTCGTCATCAACAACGCGTGGAGGCGATTACGGCAATAGAGCAGCGGAGAAATTGAGATTCATCCACTACTTGCATGGATGAGTAATGATTAATGTGGATAGAGTTTCTTTTTGAGGTTGGCTAATGAAACGCTTTCCGCTATTTCTTTTATTCACCCTGCTCACGCTGTCCACCGTTCCGGCCCAGGCTGATATTATCGACGATACTATTGGTAATATTCAGCAGGCGATTAATGACGCTTATAACCCTGACCGTGGGCGAGACTATGAAGATTCGCGCGACGACGGCTGGCAGCGTGAAGTGAGCGACGATCGGCGCAGACAATATGACGACCGCCGCCGCCAGTTTGAAGATCGCCGCAGGCAGCTGGACGATCGCCAGCGCCAGCTTGATCAGGAGCGTCGGCAACTGGAGGATGAAGAGCGGAGAATGGAAGATGAGTATGGGCGATGAGGTTGGGTATGGAGCAGGCATCGCCCCTCACCCCAATGGGGAGAGGGAGAAAACGAGCGCAATATTCAATATCGAGCACAATCGGTCCCCTCGCCCCTCTGGGGAGAGGGTTAGGGTGAGGGGGCCAGCGCGCACATTCCCTCTCATCACGCCACCCCAATCTCCATCCCATCAAACCCCACCTCAAACCCTGACGGTAGTGCGTTTTCCATCAGCCACGCATCAAACTGGTGGCTGATATGGGTCAGAATCACCTGTGGCGAGCGGATAACCTGATTCAGCGCAAGCACGGTATTTAAATCATAGTGATTACGCGGTGCATCCGCGCGCGGCGGGTGACTGCAATCAATCACCATCACCTGCGGATGATTATTGAGTAAAAATTTCAGCGTTTTTTCCGGCAGGCCAGCGGTGTCAGACAGCCACGCCACCCGGCTATGTGCCGTTTCCAGCAGATAACCGAAGGTCAGTTTTGAGTGGTTAAGCGGCAGCGGCGTGACCTGCAACCCCTGCAAATCAAACACCACAAACGGTTCCACTGTGTGGCTGAAATCAAGCAGGCCCGGATGTTTAAACAGATCGTCGCAGCCCTGTTCATCCGGCGGGCCGTAGACCGGGATCACATCGCCCACGCCCCAGCGTAGCGGAAATAGCCCCTGGACGTGATCCATATGGTAGTGCGTCAGCAAAAACTGCTGGAACGATCCAGGCGACCAGCGATCGGTGAGATCGTGCCGCCCGGCGTCGATCAGGGTGATCGCGTCGTTAAACTTCACTACGCCGCTGCATGGCTGGCGGCGATACTGCGGCGAGCGCCGCGCTCTGGCGCAGGCCGCGCACTCGCAGCCCCATGCCGGAACGCCCTGTGCGCCGCCAGTGCCGGTGAGCGTGAGGGTCAGGCTCATGTTACAGCGCCTTGGTGAAGCGGAAGTGGCTCTGCTCGTAGCCTTCACGCAGGTAAAAACGGTGTGCGTTGTGGCGCTTCACGTTGGTGGAAAGCTCGGTCATTTCGGCCCCGGCCTGGCGGGCTTCTTCTTCTGCCCATGCCAGTAATTTACTGCCGACGTTCAGACCGCGCGCCTGCGGCATCACCACCAGTTCTTGAATTTCGCCGATCCAGTTGACATGATGCAGATGAAACTGCAAATGCAGGCCGATCATGCCGACAACTTCGCCATCCAGCAGCGCCAGATGGTAGCGCATGTTTGGGTCGCGCAGGTTGGCGTTAAAGCCCACGCGAAACGCATGGTGGTCAAACTCCGCCTGTTTTAGCTCACAAATCAGCGCGTAAACCGCGTCGGTATCGTACTGCGTGGCCGGGCGAAGCTCACAAGCAGGCATGGTGTTTCTCCTTCTGATGGATCAGCGTCAGCAGCGTGTCGACCGACTGGCGCAGGCTGCCGTCATTGTTGAGCGTATGGCAATCCTGTGGAGTATAGCGGGCGGCGCGCGCCAGGCGGGCGTTAATTTCACTGGCGTTTTCACGGCCACGGTTTTCCAGGCGCTGGCGCAGGATCTCCGGCGAAACCTGTAAACAGACGGGCAGCAGCGCCGATTGATAGCGCGCCCGTGCCTGCGGCAAATGCGCGCGTGAACCGTTGACGACTACGTCGAATCCAGCGTGCAGCCAGAGGTCAATCTCGATGCCGACGCCATAATACAGACCGTTAGCGTGCCAGCTTAAGGCCAGCAGGTTTTGCCCCGCGCGGGTAAAAAACTCCCGCTCACTCAGGGCGATATGGTTTTCACTTCCGGCGCTGGCGTCGCGCGTGATGTAGCGATGCGCCACCAGTAACTGCGTTTGTTCCCGCAGGCGGAGTTCCGCCAGCAGGCTGTCTTTCCCGGAGCCGGACGGCCCCATTAACCAAATCAGTTTTCCCATCATCAGAACACCCTTTTACCCTGACGCCAGACGTGGTCGATATGAATGTGATTGCCCTGGCGATGCGCCAGCACCAGGTCAGCGCGTTTACCCTCGCCAATCACCCCGCGATCCTGAAGATTCAGCGCCTGCGCCGGATTTTTGGTCACCAGCCTCACCGCCTGCGGTAGCGTAAAGCGGTTGCTCTCGTCATCGGCGACGCGGAACGCCGCATCCAGCAGGCTGGCGGGGTAGTAGTCGGAAGAGAGGATATCCAGCAGACCAAGCTGCGCCAGTTCACTGGCCGCCACATTGCCGGAGTGCGAGCCGCCACGCACGATATTTGGCGCACCCATCAGCACGTTCATGCCATGCTTACGCGAGGCTTCCGCCGCTTCGAACGTGGTGGGAAATTCGGCGATCACGCTGCCAAGTTGGTGGGATTCGGCAACGTGGGCGTGTGTGGCGTCATCGTGGCTGGCGAGCGCAATTTGTCGCGCGCGGCACAGGGCGGCGATGGATTCGCGATTCGGCTGCGACCAGCGTGCGGCGAGCGCCAATTGCTCTTCTTCGTACTGCTGCATCTGCGCATCGGTGAGGGAGTATTTGCCCTGATAATATTCGCGATACTTCTCGCGGTTAGCGAACTGGCGCTGGCCCGGTGAGTGGTCCATCAGCGACACCAGCGTCACCGGTTCGCGCTGAACCAGTTTTTCAAACAGCGGCAGTGTGGTGTGATGCGGCAGTTCGCAGCGCAGGTGCAGGCGGTGCTCGGCGCGGTTGACGCCGCGTTTCTGCGTCTCTTCGATGGTGTTGATCATCTTCTCCAGATTCTCCAGCCGATCGCCGCCGTCGCGCACGTCGCCAATCGCCACCGCGTCCAGCACGGTGGTGATGCCGCTTGCCACCATCAGCGCGTCGTGGCTGCTCATCGCCGAATGGGCGGGCCAGTCGACTTTCGGGCGCGGGGTGAAGAATTTATCGAGGTTGTCGGTATGCAGCTCAATCAGGCCGGGTAGTAGCCAGCCACCTTCGCCGTCCATCGCTTCTGGCAGGCGGCTCTGGCTTTCGGCAAAGGCGCGGATTTCGCCATCCTGCACCTCCAGCGAACCGTGTACCACTTCGTTTTCCAGCACCAGTTTGACGTTATTGATAATCATGCAGAGGCTCCCATTGGGTGCAAGCGGTCGGCGACGTCATTACGTACGGCTTCGTCATGGAAGATGCCGACGATGGCCGCGCCACGGGTTTTGGCTTCGCGAATCAGCTCGACTACGGCGGCGCTGTTTTTGGCGTCCAGCGAGGCGGTAGGTTCGTCGAGCAGCAGAATGGGGTAGTCGACGATAAAGCCGCGGGCGATGTTGACGCGCTGCTGTTCGCCACCGGAAAAGGTTGATGGCGCCAGGTGCCACAGGCGTTCCGGCACGTTCAGGCGGGTGAGCAGACGCGCGGCTTTAGCGGCGCAGGCTTCACGCGGAACGCCGGTATCGAGCAGCGGCTGCATCACCACTTCCAGTGCTGAAATACGCGGGATGACGCGCAGAAACTGGCTCACCCAGCCGACGGTGGTTTTGCGGATCTCCACCACTTTGCGGGCTGGCGCGGTGACCAGGTCTACCCACTCGTCACCGTGTTTGATCTGGATTTGACCTTCATCGGGCAGATAGTTGGCGTACAGCGAGCGCAGCAGGGTTGATTTGCCGCTGCCGGAGTGACCGTGGAGCACCACGCATTCGCCCGCGTTGACGGTGAGCGAGGCGCGGTTGAGGACGGGCAGGCGCACGCCGTTTTGCTGGTGCAGGATGAAGGTTTTACTGACGTTTTGTACGTTAATCATTTTTCGCCTCGTGGTTCGGGTGTCGGATGCGACGCTGACGCGTCTTATCCGACCTACGGGGAGCGCATTTGTAGGCCGGATAAGGCGTTTACGCCGCATCCGGCACCGGCTCAATTCTGCAAAACCGATGACACCAGCAGCTGTGTATACGGATGATGCGGGTCGTCGAGCACGCGGTCGGTTAACCCACTCTCCACCACTTGCCCCTGCTTCATCACCAGCAAACGGTCCGCCAGCAGGCGGGCAACGCCTAAATCATGGGTGACAATCACCACCGCCAGGTTCAGCTCCACCACCAGGCCGCGCAGCAGGTCGAGCAGGCGGGCCTGCACCGACACATCCAGCCCGCCGGTCGGTTCATCCATAAACACCAGCTTCGGATGCGTCACCAGGTTGCGGGCAATCTGCAAACGTTGCTGCATGCCGCCGGAAAAGGTGGTCGGCAGGTCGTCGATCCGGTTGGCGGGAATTTCCACCTCTTCCAGCCACTTCTGCGCGGTGGCGCGAATGTCGCCGTAATGACGCGCCCCGGTCGCCATCAGCCGCTCGCCGATATTGCCGCCTGCCGAGACCTGACGGCGCAGGCCGTCGAGTGGATGCTGATGCACTACGCCCCATTCGGTGCGCAGCAGGCGACGGCGGTCGGCCTCGCTCATTGCATACAGCGAACGGTTCTCGTAGTGAATCTCCCCCTGCTGCGGCGTCAGACGCGCGGAGATCGACTTCAGCAGCGTGGTCTTCCCGGAGCCGGATTCTCCGACAATGCCCAGCACTTCTCCCGGCCATAAATCAAAAGAGACATCGCTAAAGCCTTTGCCCGGCGCGTAAAGGTGGGTCAGGTTATTGACCGAAAGTAACGGTTTATTCATTGGCTTTTCGCCTCGCTCTGTTGGCGGCAATAATCGGTATCGGAGCAGACAAACATGCGGTTTCCGGCGTCATCCAGCACCACTTCATCAAGATAGCTGTGGGTCGATCCGCAGATGGCGCATGGCTCATCCCACTGCTGAACGGTGAACGGGTGATCGTCGAAATCGAGACTTTCCACGCGGGTAAACGGCGGCACCGCATAGATGCGCTTCTCGCGCCCCGCGCCGAACAGTTGCAGGGCGGGCATCATGTCCATTTTCGGGTTATCGAATTTCGGGATCGGCGACGGGTCCATTACGTAGCGCCCGTTAACCTTCACCGGATAGGCGTAGGTAGTGGCGATATGACCGAAGCGGGCAATATCTTCATACAGTTTCACCTGCATCACGCCGTACTCCTCCAGCGCGTGCATGGTGCGGGTTTCCGTTTCGCGCGGCTCGATAAAGCGCAGCGGCTCGGGGATTGGCACCTGGAAAATAACTATCTGATCTTCGGTGAGCGGCGTTTCGGGGATGCGATGGCGCGTCTGGATAAGCGTCGCATCGTCCGTCCGTTCAGTGGTGTTTACCCCGGTCACGCGCTTAAAGAAGTTGCGGATCGACACGGCGTTGGTGGTGTCGTCTGCGCCCTGGTCAATCACCTTCAGCACGTCGCTTTCGCCAATCACGCTGGCGGTGAGCTGTATGCCGCCGGTTCCCCAGCCGTATGGCATCGGCATCTCGCGCCCGCCAAACGGCACCTGATAGCCGGGGATCGCCACCGCTTTTAAGATGGCGCGGCGGATCATGCGTTTGGTCTGCTCGTCGAGGTACGCAAAGTTGTAGCCGCTCAGATTAGCCATGGTTCTGCTCCTGTTGCAGACGTTTGAGTAGCTCCAGTTCGGCCTGGAAATCGACGTAGTGCGGGAGTTTCAGGTGCGAGACAAAGCCTGCGGCTTCGACATTGTCGGCATGCGCCAGCACGAACTCTTCATCCTGCGCCGGGCCTGTCGCGTGCTCGCCGTACTCTGGAGCCTGCAACGCACGATCGACCAGCGCCATTGCCATCGCTTTGCGCTCGCTCATGCCGAACACCAGCCCGTAGCCGCGCGTGAAGTGCGGCCGCTCACCCGGCGGGTCGATAAAACCGTTGACCATTTCACACTCGGTCATCAGCAGTTCGCCGACGTTCACCGCAAATCCCAGCTCTTCCGGCACAATCGATACGTCGATATAGCCGCTGCGGATCTCGCCTGCGAACGGGTGGTTGCGACCGTAGCCGCGTTGGGTGGAGTAGGCCAGCGCCAGCAAATAGCCTTCGTCGCCGCGCATCAACTGCTGTAAACGGGAGGAGCGTGAGCAGGGGTAAACCGGCGGCGTGCGGGTGATGTCATCCGGCTGTGCGCCGCTATCCTCTTCAAACTTCGCCAGCCCCTGACGCGCCAGCAGGCTGAAAACGTGCGGCGACGGCTGTTGTTCGCTGTGGGCGGTGGTCAGCGTCGGCGCTTCGCCGTTTGCCAGCAGGGTGAAATCGAGCAGGCGATGGGTGTAGTCGTAGGTTGGGCCAAGCAACTGGCCGCCGGGAATATCTTTATAAACCGCTGAAATACGCCGTTCGAGACGCATCTCCGTGGTGTCGAGCGGCTCGCTTACCGCGAGCTTCGCCAGCGTGGTGCGGTAGGCGCGCAGCAGGAAAATTGCTTCGACGTTATCGCCGCTGGCCTGTTTCAGCGCCAGCGCCGCCAGTTCGCGGTCGGCAATGCCGCCTTCGGTCATCACGCGATCTACTGCGAGGTTAAGCTGCTGTTCAATCTGGGCGACGCTCAGTTCAGGCAAATCGGTATCGCCCCGGCGTCGGCTCTCTTGCAGGGCGTGGGCGGCATCGATCGCCTTTTCGCCCCCTTTCACGGCAACGTACATCAGCACACCTCCACATGCGTGGTTCGCGGAATAGCCAGCAGGCGCTCGCCGCAGGTCAGGATCAGGTCGATGCCGAGCGGGAACGGGTGCGGGCGCTCGGTGAGTTCGTACAGAATGCACTCCGGCAGCTGCGGGGCGATCATTCGTTCTTCGGCAATGCCCGCGCCGGTGAGACGTAACATGCGTCCGCCGCTCAGGCTGGCGACCTGTAAAATCAGCGTTGCACCCGCTTCCGGCGCAACGGCGGTGCCGGTGGACAGGGCGTTAAGCTGTTCGCTGGAAATCGCCTCATCCGTTACCGCGAAGGTCGCCTGTTCCGGCTGGCTGACCAGCGGCGCGTTGGTATGAAAACGCAGGCTCTGGCTGACGATGTCGTTACTCAATGGCGCGGAAAGCCACACCGGCGTGTCGTTATCGGCCAGCGTCAGCAGCACGCTGGTGGTGGCGATATTCAGCGGCTGCCAGCCGCGTTTGAGCTGATGCAGGGCGACAATCACGCCCGGCTCGCTCATGGCCTTTAACAGGCGACGAAAACTGTGCTGGGCATCCTGCACAGGAAGAATAAAAGCGGTTTCCAGGGTCATGCGTTATCTCCGCGAACCATCGTAAAGAAGTCGACCCGGCTGGCGTTCACTTCGGCCTGGCGTGCGGCAATGCGTGCCATACGGTCAGCGTCCAGCGGGGCAATAAGAGTTTCTGATAAGTTTTGAAAGTGGCGAGATTGCTGCATCAGCGCGTCAATCAGCGCGCAGCGTTCGGCGTGCTGTTTGTCGCGCCCCAGCACCCAGCTGTAGCCGAGCGTGCCGTCAGTCAGGCGTACGGCGGCGCGGGTCAGCGTGGCGTCGCCGGCAAAAAAGCGTTCGCCGGTACCGCCCATTCGCGCCTGAATCTGCACCAGGCCAGTTTCGGCAGTGCGGATCACTTCATAGTCGGCGGTGATGTTCAGCGCGTTCAGGCGGGCTGCCAGTTCAGCCGGTTGGCTGTGCGCCAGTACGGACATCCAGTGCTGGCGGGTCGCGGTATCTGCGTGCATTCAGTGCTCCATAGTGAATTCAATCATGTCGGCGCGCGTCAGGCTGACGGAGTACTCCGCCGGGCTGCTTTCACCGTCACGGTGGTTAAGGGTGCGCACGCACAGCAGCGGCGACATATTCGGGATTTCAAGGCGCTGGCACTCTTTGGCCTGGGCGCGGCGGGCGCTGATCCGCGTCTGGCTGCGGCGCAGCGCAATTCCGGTTTGCTCGCGCAGAAAATCGTGCAGCGAACCGCTGTCGAAACGTTGCAGTGTCGGCCAGAGGGTGAGGTCCGCAAAGTAGTGGTCGATTAAACAGAGCGCGATGCCGTTGACCCGGCGCAGGGTGCGCAGGTGGATGACGTTCTCCCCCTCGGTTATCCCCAGCGCGTCAGCGACGTGACCAGATGCCGGGCGCAGCACCGACAGCAGTTTTTCGCTGGTGGGATGGCTGCCCTGATCCAGCAGGTTCTGGCTAAAACGCGCCTGGGCGTTGAGCGGGTAATCGAACGGGCGCATCAGCACCAGCACGCCGACGCCCTGACGGCGCTGTACCCAGCCTTTTTCCACCAGTTGGTCGATGGCGCGGCGCAGGGTGTGGCGATTTACCTCAAAGCGCGCCGCCAGCTGCTGCTCGGCGGGAAGATAGTCGCCGCAGCGATAGTGTTGACGAAGCTCCTGCTCAAGTTTTGCGGCTATCTCCTGATAGCGTGTTGGGTAGCTGGTCGGATGTGTAGACAAGTGCATAGATATCAATGCCTCGCTTATCAGATAAAGTGCTTACGCAACCGTTGAGAGAGGAAATCCAGCAGGCTGACCGTGACGATGATAAGCACCATCAGGGCGCAGGTTTGCTGGAACTGGAAACCGCGAATCGCTTCCCACAGGGTGACGCCGATCCCGCCTGCGCCGACCATGCCGACGACGGTCGCCGAGCGGACGTTGGATTCGAAGCGATAGAGGGAGTAGGAGATCAGCAGCGGCATCACCTGTGGCAGCACGCCGTAGAGGATCTCTTCGAGCTTGTTGGCACCGGTGGCGCGAATGCCTTCCACCGGGCCGGGTTCAATCGCTTCCACCGCCTCGGAAAGCAGCTTGGAGAGCACGCCGGTGGTGTGGATAAATAGCGCCAGCACGCCAGCGAACGGTCCGAGACCGACGGCGACCACGAACAGCATGGCGAAGACCATTTCGTTAATGGCGCGGCAGGCGTCCATCAGGCGGCGAACGGGCTGGTAAACCCACCACGGCACCAGGTTTTCGGCGCTCATCAGGCCAAAGGGGATGGAGAGAACCACCGCCAGCGCGGTGCCCCAGACGGCGATTTGCAGCGTGACGGCCATTTCGGTGAGGTAATCCTGCCACTGGCTGAAATCGGGCGGGAAGAAGTCGGCAGCGAAGGTTGCCATGTTGCCGCCGTCTTTAATCAGCGTAAGCGGGGCCATTTCCGCGCCCTGCCACGAGACGACCAGCACGGCGAGAACAACGGCCCAGCTCAGAAGCGAGAACCAGCTACGCTTGGGTGGGGCGATGGTGATGGTTTGCATGTTTGGCTCCGTTTAATGTTTTCTCCCTCTCCCTGTGGGAGAGGGGACCGATCGAGCACATTACTGCACCGCTTTACTCACCGAACTCATCGCGCTTAACGCGTTGTTCAGGCGGTCCAGGTCATCCAGCTGCGCCTGAATCTCGGTGGTTTTCGCCAGCTTGTCCTGCTCATTCAGTCCTTTATTGCTTTTTACGCCCTGCATCTCTTTAAACAGTGCGAGCTGGCGAATCGGCACCAGTTGCAGGTCGCTGGAGGCGCGGAACGGGGCCCAGCCCAGGCGTTCCAGCACCGCTTTCTCTTCCGGCGTTTTTCCGTAGTTCATAAAGAAGTCGTAGATCTTGTCTTTGGTGGTTTCGGAGAGATTCTTGCGCCAGACGATCGGATCGCCTGGGATCAGCGGCGACTTCCAGATCACCTTCAGTTCTTTCAGCTTCTCTGGCGCGGAGGTTTTCAGCTTGTCGAGGTTTTCGGTGTTGTTGGTGGCAACATCCACCTGCTTGTTGGCGACGGCCAGCGCGTTAGTTTCATGCCCAGCGTTGACGGTGCGCTTAAAGTCGCTGGCGGAGATATTGTTTTTGGCAAAGACGTAGTAACCGGGGACGAGGAAGCCAGAGGTGGAGTTAGGATCGCCATTGCCGAAGGTGAGATCTTTCCGCTTCGCCAGCAGATCGTTCAGGTTGTTGATCGGGCTGTCTTTGTTGACGATCAACACGCTCCAGTAACCCGGCGATCCATCCGCCGCGACCGTCTGGGCAAAGACCTGGCCGTTGGCGCGATCCACCGCTTCCATTGCCGACAGGTTGCCGTACCAGGCGATATCCACTTTATTGAAGCGCATTCCCTGGATAATGCCTGCGTAGTCTGGGGCAAAGAAGGCGTTCACCTTCACGCCCAGCTTCTTCTCCATATCCTGTAAGAATGGCGTCCATTGCGGTTTCAGGTTTTGCTGTGATTCCGTTGAAATAATGCCGAAATTCAGCGCCTTTTCCTGCTCTTCGGCGTGTGCCGGGCTTAACAGGGTGCTGAGGCTGAACATGCTGGTGAAGGCCAGCGAGGCAATTATCTTAGCGTTCATTCGTTTTCCTCAATGATGGGGATGTCAGGCAGCTTTCGCGTTCTCTTCGATGCGATTAATGCTGCGGTAGAGATGGTCAAAACGTTCGTTATCAAACTGTTGGCTGCTGCCGTCGTAGAAAACGTGCCCCTGGCGCAGGGCGACGATGCGTTCGCAGTAGCGCAGGGCGTAATCCACCTGATGTAGCGTGACGACCACGGTGATGCCGTCGTTCTGGTTGATGTCGCGCAGGGTGTCCATCACGATGCGGGCGGATTCCGGGTCCAGCGAGGCGATGGGTTCATCGGCCAGAATCACCTTCGCCTGCTGCATCAGCGCGCGGGCAATCGCCACACGCTGCTGCTGTCCGCCGGAGAGGGTGGAAACGCGCTGATGGGCAAAATGCACCATGCCAACGCGGGTCAGCGCCTGTAACGCGCGCTGTTTCTGCTCGCCGGTGAACCAGCTAAAACAGGTGCGCCAGAACGGCGTGCTGCCGAGCGCGCCAATCAGCACGTTCTCCAGTACGCTCAGGCGGTTCACCAGGTTGAATTGTTGGAAGATGTAGCCGGTGTTGGCGCGGCTTTTGCGGATATCGCGCGCCAGACGGCCTTCGCGCTGGACTGTGCGGCCCAGCAGCTCGATATGGCTGCCGGCGGATTTATCGCCGGTAATCAAACCGCTTAAGTGACGTAAAAGGGTGGATTTGCCGGAACCCGACGGCCCAAGCAGAGCCACCATTTCACCGTGATGAATGTTCAGATCAACCGCATGCAGCGCCTGATGCTGATTGAAGGTTTTGGCGAGCTTCTCGACACGGATAATCGTTTGCATGATGCAGCCTCCCTAAAAAAGTGGCTCCATCGTGGCGGATTATTGTGACGATTTGGTTAATTAAAAGTGACTAACAGATGAAGAGTTAACGGGAATTCGATGACAGTGCGGGAGGGCGGGCCTCCCGGCGGATTATTGCGTTGGTTGTTGTTTGACGACATTAATCATCCACGGTACGCCAAATTTATCGGTGACTTTGCCAAAGCCATGCGCCCAGAAAGTTTCCTGCCAGGCCATTTCGATTTTTCCGTTAGCGGCAAGATTGTCAAACCAGCGTTTTCCTTCTTCGACCTGTTGCGAATCGAGCACCAGCGTAAAGCCGGAGTAGCTGGCTTTTCCTGACGGCATGGCATCGCTCATCATGATGTCGCTTCCGGCAATGCGCACGTTGGCATGAGCGATGGCGGTATCGGGAAATTGCATTCCGGAAGGGCAGTTCTCGGCGCTGTCCTGCGCTGATTTTGGCATTTCGCCGAAGCTGATTTTATAGAGCAGTTCAGCGCCCAACGTACGTTGATAATAAGCAATTGCGTCGGCACAGTTACCGGCAAAAGAGAGGTAGGGACTTAACGGCATGATGGTGACCTCAGTTAAGAGAAGCCAGTTAAGTGTAGTTCGAAATTTATACAGATGAGAGGGAAGCCTGATAAGACGCGGTCAGCGTCGCATCAGGCAGTCGGCATCGTTGCCGGATGCGGCGCGAGCGCCTTATCCGGCTTACCGATCACAATACAATCAGTTCTTTTTCACAAACTCAGATTTCAGTTTCATCGGACCAAAACCGTCGATTTTGCAATCGATGTTATGGTCGCCTTCAACCAGGCGGATGTTTTTCACTTTGGTGCCAATTTTCAGCATCGAAGAGCTACCTTTCACCTTCAGATCTTTAATGATGGTAACGCTGTCGCCGTCAGCCAGCAGATTGCCGTTAGCATCTTTAACGATCAGCTCGTCGCTTTCCTGTGCAGGTTCTGCGTCGTTCCATTCGTAGGCACATTCCGGGCAGATGTACATGCCGTTATCTTCGTAAGTGTATTCGGAGTTGCATTTTGGGCAGTGTGGTAATGACATGTGGATTTCCTCAAAAGTCAGCAGGGCAAAAGCGCCAAAAAACGGCAGATTGCCGAAAAAGGCCGCAATTATACACAAAATCCCTGAGTTTGTCGGGGGTACTGCTGATTTTAGACGACGATCGTTTTCATTTGAAAGGAAACGCAAAAAGAAAATAATCTTTTTGCCTCTATTTATTATTTAAGATAATGTTAATGC
>NZ_CAOLGM010000126.1:0-12755 GCF_948475835.1 uncultured Escherichia sp.
TTGGTGCCCGGACTCGGAATCGAACCAAGGACACGGGGATTTTCAATCCCCTGCTCTACCGACTGAGCTATCCGGGCTACGGGGCGCATTAAACCGTAATCTGCACATCTCGTCAACCTAATTTCAGTAAAAGCGATTCAACTGCTTAAGATTGCGGCAAATCGCTTCTTTTCTGTGTTTCTGTCAGGTCAATGCACCACCCTGGCGGCAGCGGGCGAAGCGCAGGATATCTTCCGCCAGCCGATGTGCAGTGTCGACATCCGCCTGGCTACGATTCACCAGCATTCGGCTTAAACAGCCTTCCAGCACCAGTTCCATCTGCTTTGCTACCATCGCCGGATCGTCAACTTCCAGTGTGGTTAACAGTTCGTGGGTGAAATCGTAGGCCGCGCTTTTTTGCTGATCGGCCAGTTGATGAATAGGGTGGCCAGGATCGGGATAAAACGTACAGGCAGCGATAAATAGACAGCCCGGATAGCGGTTGTTTTTAACGCACTCCGATAACGCCTGATAACGTGCCAGCAGCTTTTGTTCGGCGGTTTGCGTTTCGTCCAGCATCAGCTGACGACGCCAGACATCTATCTGTTGGCTAAGATAACGCAGCGCATCGTAGAGGATTGCCTCTTTGTCTGGCCAGAAGCGGCGTAGCTCGTCCAGTGGATAATCCACACGTTCAGCAACCATCTCCAGCGTGGTGTTGGCAATCCCTTGTAATTCTAATAATTTCAGGGCTTCTCCCAGTACATCTTCACGTTGCACGCTATTTTCCTCCGTCTTTCCCACTGCAAGTGTCGTTCACGGTTGGCGATCGCGCAAATGTGCGCTGAAGGTTTCAGCATCCATAAAGCCCGTGACGCGTGCTTGTGGATGCTCCTGGCCTTGTCCGTCAAAAAAGAGAATTGTCGGTAGGCCAAGGACATTAAGATGCTTTAACAGCGCCACATCTTGTGCGTCGTTGGCCGTGACGTTGGCCTGAAGTAAGACCGTGTCTGCTAACGCTTTTTGCACCTGCGGGTCGCTGAAGGTGTATTTCTCAAACTCTTTACAGGCGACGCACCAGTCGGCATAAAGATCTAACATCACCGGTTTGCCTTTGGCTTCAACGAGCGCCTGATTTAACTCATCTACCGTTTTGATTTGTGTAAAGTTGAGATGCGTCTGAGTTTGCGCGGTATGCGTCGCACCAAATGCCCAATCCTGAAGTGGGCGCACGCTAACCAATGCCGCTGCCAGCAGGATTATTTGCACCACGCGCATCCAGCCGCGTTTAGCCTGTAGGCTGGTGATAAAGGCCCAGCCAAAGAATGCGACACCCAGCGCCGACCACAAGCGTAATCCCCATACATCACCAATCACTCGCTCCAGCAGGAAGACCGGCAGTGCGAGGATCACAAAACCAAACGCGGTTTTGACTTGTTCCATCCACGGGCCGCTTTTCGGCAGCAAGCGGTTACCAAAGACGGTAATTAGCATCAGCGGCAGGCCCATGCCCAACGCATAGAGATAAAGCGTGCCGCCGCCCAGCCACATGTTCCCGCTTTGGGCGATATACAGCAGAATCGCGCTAAGCGGTGCGGTGGTGCATGGTGAACAGATCAGTCCGGCAATCGCCCCCATAACAAACACACCGCCAGGTGAGCCGCCCTGTTGGCGATTGCTCATCAACGTGAGACGTGTTTGCAGCGAAGAGGGGAGTTGTAGAGTAAACAAGCCAAACATTGACATCGCCAGCAAGGTAAAGACGATGGCGAGGCCAATGAGCACGTATGGGTGCTGTAGCGCCGCCTGGAACTGTAACCCTGCGGCGGCAACTACCAGACCCAGCGCCGTGTAAGTCAGTGCCATCCCCTGCACATAAATAAAGGTCAGCAACAATGCTCTGGCAGTGGAGAGCCGCTGTTTACCACCCAGCACGATGCCAGAAATCAGTGGGTACATTGGCAGCACGCATGGCGTAAAGGCGATACCAATACCGATCAACAACGCCCAGAGCGCGGAAAAGGGCAATTGCGCGGTGTGCTGCTCTTGCTGCGAAACAGACACAGGCTGTGACGCTGCGTTGTTGGCGACCACTTCGCTTAACGGAACGGTTTTGGTTTCTGGCGGATAACAGAAACCGGCATCAGCACAGCCCTGGTAGGTGACAGTTAACGTCGCTCCCGCACTCGCCTGGTTGATGGTTACGGGAAGCGTCAGCCGATCGCGGTAAATCTCGCTTTTGCCGTAAAACTCATCTTCATGCCAGACGCCTTGCGGCAGCTGCACGTCGGCAATTTTCGCGTGTTCCGGCGTAATGCGGATCTGTTTACGGTAGAGGTAGTAACCGTCTTTGATCTGCCAGGTCAGATTAAGGTCATGTTGGTTTTGCTGAAAATCAAAAGTAAAGGCTTGATCCGCGGGGACAAATTGTGAACGTCCCGGCGCGTCGAATAATCCGGCAAAAACGGAAGTGCTGCAAAGTAGCAGGATCAGCGTAAAGATGCGTTGAGCCATGAGAGGTAATCTGTGTCTCCGTGTGTAACAGGTAAAACCAGAAGTTCCGGGGTTTGATATGGATGATGAGACTTCAGGCATTCCAGCAGTGCCTGCTGGTGAGATACGGTAGTTTTTAAAATCATCTGCACTTCGTATTCTTGCTCCAGCTTACCTTCCCAGTAATAGAGAGAGGTAGCGCCGGGGATCAAGGTCGCGCAGGCCGCCAGTTTTTCCGCCAGCACTTTGGCGGCTAAATCCTGGGCTGTCGCTTCATCCGGTGCGGTACATAGCACCACGACAGACGCGGTATTCGAACTTTTTTCATCAAGCATAAACACCTCGCAAGAACAGATGGAACCGCAAGAGAGAGGTCACTATACAACGGACGGGGGAAGGATGTTAGTCGGCGGGAAAGAAAGCGGGGCTTGAACGCCCCGCGATTGGTCATTACAGCATGAAGCTACCCAGCACGAAGCCGAAGCAAACGGCCAGGGCAACACCCAGAGTACCCGGGATGAAGAACGGATGGTTGAAGACGAATTTACCGATACGGGTTGTACCCGTGTCATCCATCTGTACCGCAGCAACCAGCGTCGGGTAGGTCGGCAGAATGAACAGACCAGACACCGCAGCGAAAGAAGCAACAGCGGTCAGCGGTGAAACGTTCAGTGCCAGAGCCATCGGCATCAGTGCTTTTGCGGTTGCAGCCTGAGAGTACAGCAGAGCAGAAGCAAAGAAGAAGATGACGGCCAGCAGCCACGGATGACCCTGAATCACTTCACCAGCGGTATCTTTGATCCAGTCGATGTTGTTGGAAACGAAAGTATCGCCCAGCCACGCAACACCCAGGATACAAATACAGGCGCTCATACCTGCTTTGAAGGTGCTGGAGTTGAGGATGTTGTCGGTATCGACTTTACAGATAACGGTGGTCAGAGTTGCAACGCTGAGCATGATGATCAGGATTGCGTTGGTGGTGTTCATCAGCGGTTTTTCAACCAGACCCATGCTTGGGCTGTTGATGATTGCATAGATAACCACGCCAACTACGCCCAGCAGGAACAGCCAGACGGACGTTTTTGCACCGGATTTGATTTCAATCTGCTTTTCACCGCGCAGTTCAACCAGGCCCTCTTCCAGACGCTTGCGATAAATCGGATCGTCAGAGAGTTTGGAGTTGAACAGCATAGTGACCAGAAAGGACATCACCAGAACCGCCAGCAGGGTGGACGGGATGACCACGGAGAGCAGATGGAGGTAGCTGATGCCATGACCTTCCATCACGGAAGACATGTAAACCACTGCCGCTGAGATTGGCGATGCGGTGATCGCAATCTGCGCGGATACCACTGCAGTAGACAGCGGACGGCAAGGTTTGACGCCTTGTTCCTTCGCAACTTCAGCGATAACTGGCAGTGTCGCCAGAGATATGTTGCCAGTACCAGCAAAGATAGTCAGGAAATAGGTCACGATCGGTGCGAGGATCGTGATGTATTTCGGGTTACGGCGCAGCAGCTTTTCTGTCTGATGAACCAGATAGTCCAGACCGCCAGCAACCTGCATGGCAGAAATAGCGGCGATAACCGCCATGATAATGGAAATGACATCGAACGGGATGTTACCGGGTTTAACGCCAATAGCGGCAAGAACCAGCACCCCCAATCCGCCTGCAAAACCAATACCTATTCCCCCCAATCTGGCGCCCAAGAAGATCGCCAGCAAAACTATGATGAGTTCTACAACTAGCATATTAGCCTTCCTTGTTTTTTAACAAGTTGATATTAGGTTGTTATTTTTAAGTTACTGCTCACAAGAAAAAAGGCACGTCATCTGACGTGCCTTCTTTATTTGTACTACCCTGTACGATTACTGTTCGCTTTCATCAGTATAGCGTTTTGCTTTGTAAGCCGGGTGCATCAGATTCTGTACGGAGAAAATATCGTCAAGTTCCGCTTCAGTCAACAGACCGCGTTCCAGAACGACTTCACGTACACTCTTACCGGTTTCGGCACAGATTTTACCCACGATGTCACCGTTGTGGTGACCGATGAACGGGTTCAGGTAAGTAACGATACCGATAGAGTTGTAAACGTAACCTTCGCACACTTCTTTGTTAGCAGTGATGCCGTTAATGCATTTTTCCAGCAGGTTGTAGCAAGCGTTGGTCAGAATGTGAACGGATTCGAACATGGCCTGGCCAATGACCGGCTCCATAACGTTCAACTGCAGCTGACCTGCTTCTGCTGCCATGGTAACAGTGGTGTCGTTACCGATGACTTTGAAGCATACCTGGTTAACCACTTCCGGAACAACCGGGTTTACTTTAGCTGGCATGATGGAAGAGCCCGCCTGCAGTTCCGGCAGGTTGATCTCGTTCAGGCCGGCACGTGGACCAGAAGAGAGCAAGCGCAGGTCGTTACAGATTTTGGACATCTTCACAGCCAGGCGTTTCAGCGCGCCGTGAACCATAACATAAGCGCCGCAGTCAGAGGTCGCTTCGATCAGGTCTTCAGCCGGTACGCATGGGAAGCCAGTGACTTCAGCCAGTTTTTTCACTGCCAGCGGAGAGTACTCTTTCGGCGTGTTCAGACCAGTACCGATTGCTGTTGCGCCAAGGTTAACTTCCAGCAGCAGTTCAGCGGTACGTTGGATATTTTTCACTTCTTCTTTCAGCAGGATGCTGAAAGCGCGGAATTCCTGACCGAGGGTCATCGGTACTGCGTCCTGCAGCTGGGTACGACCCATTTTCAGGATGTCCTGGAATTCGACAGCTTTACGTTCAAAGCCTTCACGCAGTTGGTTAATCGCATCTACCAGCTTAATCAGGGAAGAGTAAACTGCGATACGGAAACCGGTCGGGTAGGCGTCGTTAGTGGACTGACATTTGTTAACATGGTCGTTCGGGTTCAGGTACTGATATTCACCTTTCTGGTGACCCATCAGTTCCAGACCGATATTGGCCAGCACTTCGTTGGTGTTCATGTTTACGGAAGTACCTGCGCCGCCCTGGTAGACGTCTACCGGGAACTGATCCATGCATTTTCCGTTGTTCAGGACTTCATCACATGCGGCAATGATGGCATTCGCTACACTTTTAGGAATGGTTTGCAGCTCTTTGTTTGCCATAGCTGCGGCTTTTTTAACCATTACCATACCGCGAACAAATTCAGGAATATCACTGATTTTGTTGTTGCTGATATAGAAGTTTTCAATCGCTCTCAGAGTGTGAACACCATAGTAGGCATCAGCTGGAACTTCCCTGGTACCCAACAGATCTTCTTCGATACGAATGTTGTTTGACATGTGAACCTTCTTTTTCAAGCTGCCAATGATTTGCTTTAAACACACAGAATATATGTGGTTTCGAATGTTTTTCGACCGACGATTATCCCCTGCATCGACCGAATACCCGAGATCATATGCTGCTTGAGGATTTCTACCGTAATCTGGATCACTTTAAGTGTCGGTTTTTACCCCTTAATTATTAATTTGTGAAATAGATCACCGCTTTGGGATTACTACCAAAAATAGTTGCGCAAACATCTTGAAATTTTGCTAATGACCACAATATAAGCTGAACGCGATTCGCAACCCATTCAGGTAGCCGGGTTTTACCGGCTGCTATTACAGGAGAAACCTTTGCGCTGGTTACCTTTTATTGCCATTTTCCTTTATGTCTATATTGAGATTTCAATCTTTATTCAGGTTGCCCATGTATTGGGGGTATTGCTGACCCTCGTGCTGGTTATATTCACGTCAGTTATCGGGATGTCACTGGTACGTAACCAGGGCTTTAAGAATTTCGTGCTGATGCAGCAAAAAATGGCGGCGGGTGAAAACCCAGCGGCGGAGATGATTAAAAGTGTTTCGCTGATCATTGCCGGTTTGCTGCTTTTATTACCGGGCTTTTTCACCGACTTCCTCGGTCTTCTGCTTTTATTACCGCCGGTGCAAAAGCATCTGACAGTGAAGTTGATGCCGCATTTGCGCTTTTCTCGTATGCCAGGCGGCGGTTTTAGCGCCGGGACCGGTGGCGGTAATACTTTTGATGGTGAGTACCAGCGAAAGGATGATGAGCGCGACCGCCTTGATCATAAAGACGATCGCCAGGATTAATGTCGAAACGCCGGATTATGTGGTTATGCCATTTTCCGGCGTTTTTCGTTTTGGCAGCAACAGCCATAACCCCGCCAGCATGATCAGCGCATAGAGACTTTTCCAGCCGACCATTGCCAGTAACAGAACGCATAACAGCCCGCCAACCACCGCCAGTAGTCGATAACGTCCTTGCAATAATTTACAGCCTGCCAGCATGCATAACAGATAAATCATAATAAAGATGCCATTGGCATAAATAATAAGAGCGTCCAGATTGATCTCTAAAGCATGAATCACCAACGTGCTCACCACACAGCAGCCGAGCACCGCATTGAGGGCATTATTCGGGATATGGCGAGAAGAGAGGCGTGCCAGGTAGTGGTCAGGATTATGTTGCGCCTGCGACCAGACCAGGCGGGCGAAGCTCTGTATATAAATGTTGAGACTGGCAAAGCAGGCCAGATAGCCAATCACGCAGGCAATCCATAACGCTCCTACACCGAACAACTGCACTACAATTTTTGGAAGCGATGCTGCCGCCGCCATTTTTTCACCATAGGCGTCGAAGTGTAAGACGACTACCGTACAGCCCCAGTAGACTAATCCTGCCAGCAGCAGACCAATCATCAATGCGCGAGGAAAATCACGCTCTGGATTTTTAAATTCCGAGGCAAGATGGGCAAATGCTTCCAGACCGACAAAACACCAGAACATCACTGATAACGCAGCAAATAACCCGGTAAGTTCGATATTACCAGGTGCCGGGAAGGGGATATTCGCAGGTTTGATATCGCCCGCCCACCAGATAGCGACAATCAGCGCGACGATAAGTCCGGCAATAACGGTTTGTAGATTAGCACTGGAACTGGCACCGCGAGTACCGATATACCACACCAGCGCCAGCGTACCGAGTTCTGCCAACAACAGTTGCCAGCTATGCCAGCCAAACATTGCCTGGCCGAACCCGGCGGCAATTTGTAGCGCGGCAGGCAAACCCACGGGAATGACCGATAAAAACAACCAGCCGGTGACTCGCTCAAGTCGCGAACCAAACGCCATACCGACGAAGTGCGCGACACCGCCTGCGCTGGGATAGTGGCGACCCAGAATCGCAAACACAATCGCAATCGGGAACACTAAGATAATCAAAACGGGCCACGCCCACAGGCTGTTATTGCCCGCTACCAGCGCAGCTAACGCAGGAACGGCAAACACGCCAGTGCCTAATAATGACGTCGATAGCAGGCCAATGCCTTGGGCCAGCCCCAGTTCTTGTTTGAGTCCACTCATGGGTTGATATCCGATTGCGCCCAAATTTTGGGCAACTGCGTAGATTTTCGATGGTAGCACAATCAGATTCGCTTATGACGGCGATGAAGAAATTGCGATGAAATGTGAGGTGAATCAGGGTTTTCACCCGATTTTGTGCTGATCAGAATTTTTTTTCTTTTTCCCCCTTGAAGGGGCGAATCCTCATCCCCATTTCTCTGGTCACCAGCCGGGAAACCACGTAAGCTCCGGCGTCACCCATAACAGATACGGACTTTCTCAAAGGAGAGTTATCAATGAATATTCGTCCATTGCATGATCGCGTGATCGTCAAGCGTAAAGAAGTTGAAACTAAATCTGCTGGCGGCATCGTTCTGACCGGCTCTGCAGCGGCTAAATCCACCCGCGGCGAAGTGCTGGCTGTCGGCAATGGCCGTATCCTTGAAAATGGCGAAGTGAAGCCGCTGGATGTGAAAGTTGGCGACATCGTTATTTTCAACGATGGCTACGGTGTGAAATCTGAGAAGATCGACAATGAAGAAGTGTTGATCATGTCCGAAAGCGACATTCTGGCAATTGTTGAAGCGTAATCCTCGCACGACACTGAACATACGAATTTAAGGAATAAAGATAATGGCAGCTAAAGACGTAAAATTCGGTAACGACGCTCGTGTGAAAATGCTGCGCGGCGTAAACGTACTGGCAGATGCAGTGAAAGTTACCCTCGGTCCGAAAGGCCGTAACGTAGTTCTGGATAAATCTTTCGGTGCACCGACCATCACCAAAGATGGTGTTTCCGTTGCTCGTGAAATCGAACTGGAAGACAAGTTCGAAAATATGGGTGCGCAGATGGTGAAAGAAGTTGCCTCTAAAGCGAACGACGCTGCAGGCGACGGTACCACCACTGCAACTGTACTGGCTCAGGCTATCATCACTGAGGGTCTGAAAGCTGTTGCTGCGGGCATGAACCCGATGGACCTGAAACGTGGTATCGACAAAGCCGTTACCGCTGCAGTTGAAGAACTGAAAGCGCTGTCCGTACCGTGCTCTGACTCTAAAGCGATTGCTCAGGTTGGTACCATCTCCGCTAACTCCGACGAAACCGTAGGTAAACTGATCGCTGAAGCGATGGACAAAGTCGGTAAAGAAGGCGTTATCACCGTTGAAGACGGTACCGGTCTGCAGGACGAACTGGACGTGGTTGAAGGTATGCAGTTCGACCGTGGCTACCTGTCTCCTTACTTCATCAACAAGCCGGAAACTGGCGCAGTAGAACTGGAAAGCCCGTTCATCCTGCTGGCTGACAAGAAAATCTCTAACATCCGCGAAATGCTGCCGGTTCTGGAAGCTGTTGCCAAAGCAGGCAAACCGCTGCTGATCATCGCTGAAGATGTTGAAGGCGAAGCGCTGGCAACTCTGGTTGTTAACACCATGCGTGGCATCGTGAAAGTTGCTGCGGTTAAAGCTCCGGGCTTCGGCGATCGTCGTAAAGCTATGCTGCAGGATATCGCAACCCTGACTGGCGGTACCGTAATCTCTGAAGAGATCGGTATGGAGCTGGAAAAAGCAACCCTGGAAGACCTGGGTCAGGCTAAACGTGTTGTGATCAACAAAGACACCACCACCATCATTGATGGCGTGGGTGAAGAAGCTGCAATCCAGGGCCGTGTTGCTCAGATCCGTCAGCAGATTGAAGAAGCAACTTCTGACTACGACCGTGAAAAACTGCAGGAGCGCGTAGCGAAACTGGCAGGCGGCGTTGCAGTTATCAAAGTAGGTGCTGCTACCGAAGTTGAAATGAAAGAGAAAAAAGCACGCGTTGAAGATGCCCTGCACGCGACCCGTGCTGCGGTAGAAGAAGGCGTGGTTGCTGGTGGTGGTGTTGCGCTGATCCGCGTAGCGTCTAAACTGGCTGACCTGCGTGGTCAGAACGAAGACCAAAACGTGGGTATCAAAGTTGCACTGCGTGCAATGGAAGCTCCGCTGCGTCAGATCGTATTGAACTGCGGCGAAGAACCGTCTGTTGTTGCTAACACTGTTAAAGGCGGCGACGGCAACTACGGTTACAACGCAGCAACCGAAGAATACGGCAACATGATCGACATGGGTATCCTGGATCCAACCAAAGTAACCCGTTCTGCTCTGCAGTACGCGGCTTCTGTGGCTGGCCTGATGATCACCACCGAGTGCATGGTTACCGACCTGCCGAAAAACGATGCAGCTGACTTAGGCGCTGCTGGCGGTATGGGCGGCATGGGTGGCATGGGCGGCATGATGTAATTGCCCTGCACCTCGCAGAAATAAACAAACCCCCGGGCAGAAATGTCTGGGGGTTTTTCTTTTGGTCATCTTTCTAGTATAAGATTCAGACACGGACGACGCGAGTGGCGTCCAGCTCATTGATTATGGGGAATAACATGCACGTAAAATACTTAGCAGGGATTGTCGGTGCCGCGCTACTGATGGCGGGTTGTAGCTCCAGCAACGAATTGAGTGCTGCCGGTCAGAGTGTACGCATTGTGGACGAGCAGCCAGGCGCAGAGTGCCAGCTGATTGGTACTGCGACAGGTAAGCAAAGCAACTGGCTTTCCGGGCAACACGGAGAAGAAGGCGGTTCTATGCGCGGCGCAGCAAACGATCTGCGCAACCAGGCGGCTGCAATGGGCGGTAACGTGATTTATGGCATCAGCAGCCCGTCGCAGGGAATGTTGTCCAGTTTTGTCCCGACGGATAGCCAGATTATCGGTCAGGTTTATAAGTGCCCGAACTGATGTGATGGTGACAAACGTATAATTGCCAGATGCGTTTCGCTTATCAGGCCTACATAAGGCATTGCAACTGATTGAATGCTTGAGAATTTGTAGGCCGGATAAGGCGTTTACGCCGCATCCGGCATGACCAACGATCACGTTATCAGTCATTTCAGGCTGGATGGCTCCAGCCTCGCATTAGCAAAGATGAGATTATTTCGCCTGTGGTGCAGTTTTGCTGGTGGATTGAACACGTAAGTGATGCAGCGCGCGTAAGCATTGATCCTGGGTTAGCGGTTGGGCGTTATTCGCCGCTACGGTGCGAACATAGACCTGACATGGCACACCCGCGAGTTTTTTCAGTCGTGGGCTGAAATCAAGCATTCGGCGAGTGATCGCCTCTATTTCTTTACCCGGCGTTGCTTCACGCGTTTTCACCACTGCGCCGCTAAATTGTTCTTTGCCACTTTCATCTTTAAAGCGGTAAAGCACCGCCAGATAATGGTCGAACAGGTTATGTTTCCATTCCGGTTGGGAATAGGTGTCATATTCCAGATTGCCATTTTCCTGGCAGTCAACGTCATATAACGGCAGGAAATCTAACAGTGAGGTAATACGTAATGCCAGTTCACGCATTTCCGCATTATTAATTGCATGAATGATTGCTCGCGCCAGCATTTCAATCTGCAACTCATTGACGACTAACTCACATTTGCTACCGTCATGTAGCGTTAATACGAAGGTAAGATTTTCGCCTTGATTATCGGTAAGTTCCAGCGTGTTAACCCGACGATTAATATCGGCATTTTTAAGCTCATCAACCAGAATTTCTGGGATGTTTTCTGCCATTTTCTTAATGACTTTATCGCGAGCTTGCTCATACTGAAGGCGTGCAGCAGCATCCAGTTTATGCTTTTGATGCAGACGACTTTCCAGCGCAATCAGCAGGTCGCGCAGTTCCATGACAGACATAAAGAACAACGATTCTTTATTGCGAGGTTCTTTAATTTTCAGCGCCAGTGCAATGAAATTATTACTCTTGCGAATAACACCGGTATTAACACCCTTGATGCTTATGGCCATGTAGGTTCTCCCTAACCATTTCTCAATTAAATAATTAATTTTAATTTATAAGCCAGATAAATGGGCTTGGTAGTAATAGTTGTTAAAATAACATAAATAGCCGTACTCACTCTATATAAACAGAAAAGAAAGGTTAATTATTGGTGTTGGCTATATAAAGAGTAACAACAGCAATGTATATGAATAATTAAAGGTTATGCAACGGGCAAAGATTAAATTTCCCAGTTTAATGACAGGTTGCTGTACTTGCGTTTGTTGCTCTTGCCGGATGCGGCGTAAACGCCTTATCCGGCCTACAGTTCATTGCAAATCCATTCAATTTCAATGCACAATGTAGGCCTGATAAGCGTAGCGCATCAGGCTAATGTTTAACTTCCCTGTTTAATCAGTTACTGCTGGCGTAGCTGGAGATCCAGCGGCGTTTTGCTGGGTTCGCCGCCAATTTCTCGCGCCAGTTTCGGCACCAGATATCCCGACACCAATGTCAGCAACTCACGCATAATCTGCCGTGCTTCGTCATCACTCACCATAAAATGCGCCGCGCCCTGTACTTTATCTAGCACATGCAGGTAATACGGCATCACGCCGGCATCGAACAACGCATTACTCAGGTTTGCCAACGTTTGTGCGTTATCGTTCACACCACGTAACAGAACGCTCTGGTTAAGCAGGGTGACACCGACACGGCGCAATTTAGCCATCGCCTGACGGAACGTTTCATCTACCTCATTGGCATGATTGATGTGATTCACCAGCAAGATTTGCAGCGTAGAACGGGCAAAGCGTTCAACCAGCGCCTCGGTGATACGTGCCGGGATCACAATCGGCAGACGGCTGTGAATCCGCAGACGTTTGATATGCGGGATGGCTTCCAGTTGTGTGAGCAACCAGTCCAGCTCGTGATCTTTCGCCATCAGCGGATCGCCGCCGGAGAAAATCATCTCGTCCAGTTCCGGATGCGCAGCAACATACTCAAGAGCAGTCTGCCAGTTACGCTTGTTGCCCTGATTTTCGGCATAGGGGAAGTGGCGACGGAAGCAATAGCGGCAATTTACCGCGCAGCCGCCTTTGACCAGCAAA
>NZ_CAOLGM010000127.1:0-12673 GCF_948475835.1 uncultured Escherichia sp.
CATCTATTTTTCTCATTGTTTTTAATCACCATTCTATTTTAAAAACAGTATATCATTTATAAATGACGCCGTTTAAAATTCGTTTAGAAAATACGTTTAACGATAATTAAAAGGATTCTGTTAAATGAAATTAAAAATAGTTGCGGTGGTTGTAACTGGTTTGTTAGCTGCGAACGTAGCACACGCTGCCGAAGTCTATAACAAGGATGGTAATAAACTCGACCTTTATGGCAAGGTTACCGCTCTACGTTATTTTACTGATGATAAGCGTGACGATGGTGATAAAACTTATGCCCGTCTCGGCTTTAAAGGAGAAACGCAAATCAATGATCAAATGATTGGTTTTGGTCACTGGGAATATGATTTTAAAGGCTATAACGATGAAGCCAACGGCTCGCGCGGCAAGAATCTCTGATTGAGTTAAGTGCCCATCACAATATGATCACTGACCTTATATTACACAATCATCCCAGGATGAAAACAATCACTTTAAACGACAACCATATTGCACATTTAAACGCCAAAAACACTACAAAACTGGAATATTTAAACTTAAGCAATAACAATTTACTGCCAACCAATGACATTGATCAACTAATATCATCAAAACATCTTTGGCATGTATTAGTTAACGGCATCAACAATGATCCACTTGCACAAATGCAGTACTGGACTGCAGTAAGAAATATAATTGATGACACTAATGAAGTGACCATTGATTTATCAGGACTTAATTTAACCACTCAACCACCAGGGCTGCAAAACTTCACCTCTATCAATCTTGATAATAACCAACTCACACATTTTGATGCAACCAACTACGATAGACTCGTAAAGCTAAGTCTGAATAGTAATACTCTTGAGTCAATAAATTTTCCTCAAGGCAGAAATGTAAGTATTACACATATATCTATGAATAATAATGCTCTCAGAAATATTGATATAGATAGGCTTTCATCAGTTACTTATTTTAGTGCGGCACATAATCAACTAGAGTTTGTGCAATTAGAATCTTGCGAATGGCTGCAATACCTGAATCTCAGCCATAATCAATTAACTGATATTGTTGCAGGTAATAAAAATGAACTCTTACTGCTGGATCTATCCCATAATAAACTAACAAGTTTACACAATGACTTATTTCCCAACTTGAATACGTTACTTATTAACAACAATTTGCTTTCTGAAATTAAAATATTCTATAGCAACTTCTGCAATGTTCAGACATTAAACGCTGCTAACAACCAGTTGAAATATATAAATCTTGATTTCCTGACTTATCTTCCATCTATCAAAAGTTTAAGACTGGACAATAATAAAATAACCCACATTGATACTAATAATACATCCGATATTGGAACTTTATTCCCCATAATAAAACAGAGCAAAAACTTAAATTTTTTAAATGTTTCTGGGAAGAACAATTGCCCTACTATGCAGCTCATGTTATTTAATTTGTTTTCCCCAGCACTTAAGCTTAATACTGGCCTGGCAATTCTTTCGCCTGGTGCATTTGAAGTTCACTCTGACGGAATAGATGTGGATAACGAATTGTTTCACTATCCTATTAATAAAGCATATACCCCATATAATATACACACTTACAAGACAGAGGAAGTTGTAAACCAGAGGAATATAAAAGTTAAAAACATGACCTTAGATGAAATAAACAATACTTACTGTAATAACGATTATTACAATCAGGCAATAAGAGAGGAACCGATAGACCTTCTGGACAGATCGTTTTCCTCCAGTTCATGGCCTTTTTAGTGAATAAATCATCACTAATTCTATAAGTGTCTGGTCTTGTTGATAATATAGTTAATATGTAACCCTTTAGATTCACGATCTGAAGGGTTGAAACATGACATACGTTCAAAGATTAACCCCCGTTTGAAGGTTAGCTTGTTAGTTACATTTAGTAACACATATCTGGCTACTTAATCCCCATTCTGCCCCCGCGGTTACGCTTTCTTATCTATTCTTTCAATCAGCACTTCACCCAATTCATCCTTAATTCTAATAACTGGCTATTGCGCCTTACCTCCTGTTTTGTCTTTTTTCATTACCAATGTGTGCATGTGAGGAACAATATGGCACTGCAAAATGAGAAAAATAGTCGTTATCTTTTACGCGACTGGAAACCAGAAAATCCGGCCTTCTGGGAAAATAAAGGAAAACATATTGCTCGAAGAAACCTCTGGATATCAGTCAGTTGTCTACTTCTTGCCTTCTGTGTCTGGATGCTATTTAGCGCAGTTACCGTTAATCTCAATAAAATCGGTTTTAATTTTACTACCGATCAACTCTTTTTATTAACCGCATTACCCTCCGTTTCTGGCGCATTATTGCGTGTTCCCTACTCCTTTATGGTGCCTATATTCGGTGGACGCCGATGGACGGTTTTTAGTACTGCAATCCTGATTATTCCTTGCGTCTGGCTCGGAATTGCCGTGCAAAATACGAATACTCCTTTTGGGGTATTTATCGTTATCGCTTTGCTATGCGGTTTTGCAGGTGCAAACTTTGCTTCGAGCATGGGCAATATAAGTTTCTTCTTTCCAAAAGCCAAACAAGGGAGCGCTCTTGGGATTAATGGCGGATTAGGAAACTTAGGTGTAAGTGTAATGCAGCTGGTTGCACCGCTGGTCATTTTTGTACCTGTATTTGCCTTTCTCGGCGTCAATGGCGTACCGCAGGCCGACGGTTCGGTGATGTCGCTGGCGAATGCCGCATGGATTTGGGTACCGCTACTGGCGATTGCCACGATCGCCGCCTGGTCAGGGATGAATGATATCGCCAGTTCACGCGCCTCAATTGCCGACCAGCTCCCTGTCTTACAACGCCTGCATCTCTGGCTGCTGAGCCTGCTTTACCTTGCCACCTTCGGTTCGTTTATCGGTTTTTCTGCGGGTTTTGCCATGCTGGCAAAAACCCAGTTCCCGGATGTGAATATTCTGCGCCTGGCGTTCTTTGGCCCATTTATCGGTGCCATCGCGCGGTCGGTTGGTGGTGCTATTTCCGATAAGTTCGGCGGCGTGCGGGTGACGTTGATCAACTTTATTTTTATGGCGATTTTCAGTGCCCTGCTGTTCCTTACCTTACCGGGCACAGGCTCCGGTAATTTCATCGCCTTTTACGCCGTATTTATGGGGCTGTTTCTGACTGCGGGTCTGGGAAGTGGTTCTACTTTCCAGATGATCGCCGTCATCTTTCGCCAGATAACCATTTATCGGGTAAAGATGAAAGGCGGTAGTGATGAGCAAGCTCAGAAAGAAGCCGTCACCGAAACGGCGGCGGCTCTGGGCTTTATCTCAGCCATTGGCGCAGTGGGCGGCTTTTTTATTCCGCAGGCGTTTGGCATGTCGCTCAATATGACCGGCTCTCCGGTCGGCGCGATGAAAGTGTTTTTAATCTTCTACATCGTTTGTGTGCTGCTGACCTGGCTGGTTTATGGTCGGCGGAAGTTCAGCCAAAAATAAGAGATCGATGCCTGATGTACAACCGTGTCGCATCCGACAAGGCATCAGATCCCAATTCATTCCTGGAGCAGGAGTCATGTCATGAGTAAACTTTTGGATCGCTTTCGCTACTTCAAACAAAAGGGCGAAACCTTTGCCGATGGTCACGGACAGGTGATGCATAGCAACCGCGACTGGGAGGACAGCTATCG
This sequence comes from uncultured Escherichia sp., assembly GCF_948475835.1. NCBI lineage: Bacteria > Pseudomonadati > Pseudomonadota > Gammaproteobacteria > Enterobacterales > Enterobacteriaceae > Escherichia > uncultured Escherichia sp. The sequence goes on from NZ_CAOLGM010000127.1 coordinate 3,674, forward strand.
CCAGCGTTGGCAGTTCGACAAAATCGTGCGTTCCACCCACGGTGTTAACTGTACAGGCTCCTGTAGCTGGAAAATCTACGTTAAAAATGGTCTGGTGACCTGGGAAATCCAACAGACCGACTACCCGCGCACTCGCCCTGACCTGCCCAATCATGAACCTCGCGGCTGCCCGCGTGGCGCAAGTTACTCCTGGTATCTTTACAGCGCTAACCGCCTGAAATACCCGCTCATTCGTAAACGACTGATTGAACTGTGGCGCGAAGCCCTCAAACAACACAGCGATCCGGTACTGGCGTGGGCATCGATTATGAACGATCCGCAAAAGTGCCTGAGCTACAAACAAGTGCGTGGGCGCGGCGGGTTTATCCGCTCCAACTGGCAGGAACTAAACCAGCTGATTGCCGCCGCTAACGTCTGGACCATCAAAACCTACGGCCCGGATCGCGTTGCCGGTTTCTCGCCGATCCCGGCGATGTCGATGGTTTCTTACGCCGCCGGAACGCGTTATCTGTCACTGCTTGGCGGCACCTGTTTAAGTTTCTACGACTGGTATTGCGACCTGCCGCCCGCCTCGCCGATGACCTGGGGCGAGCAAACCGACGTACCGGAATCTGCCGACTGGTATAACTCCAGCTACATCATCGCCTGGGGGTCTAACGTACCGCAGACACGTACGCCGGACGCCCACTTCTTTACCGAAGTACGCTACAAAGGCACTAAAACCATCGCCATTACCCCTGACTACTCTGAAGTGGCCAAATTGTGCGACCAGTGGCTGGCACCGAAACAAGGCACTGACAGCGCCCTGGCGATGGCAATGGGCCATGTGATTTTAAAAGAGTTTCATCTCGATAATCCCAGCGACTACTTTATCAACTACTGCCGCCGCTACAGCGACATGCCGATGCTGGTAATGCTGGAGCCTCGCGACGATGGTAGCTACGTTCCCGGGCGCATGATCCGCGCATCTGACCTGGTGGATGGACTGGGCGAAAGCAACAATCCGCAGTGGAAAACCGTAGCAGTTAATACCGCAGGTGAATTGGTAGTGCCGAACGGTTCGATTGGTTTCCGCTGGGGAGAAAAAGGCAAATGGAATCTGGAATCCATTGCCGCCGGTACGGAAACCGAATTGTCGTTAACCCTGCTCGGTCAACATGACGCTGTTGCAGGCGTGGCCTTCCCCTACTTTGGCGGCATTGAAAATCCGCATTTTCGCAGCGTAAAACACAATCCGGTGCTGGTGCGCCAATTGCCCGTTAAAAACCTGACGTTAGTCGATGGCAACACCTGTCCGGTGGTCAGCGTTTATGATTTGGTACTGGCGAATTACGGCCTCGATCGCGGGCTGGAAGATGAAAACAGTGCGAAAGATTACGCTGAAATCAAACCGTACACCCCAGCCTGGGGTGAGCAAATTACCGGCGTGCCGCGCCAGTATATTGAAACCATCGCCCGTGAATTTGCCGATACCGCCCATAAAACGCATGGGCGCTCGATGATTATCCTCGGCGCAGGTGTTAACCACTGGTATCACATGGACATGAACTACCGCGGGATGATCAATATGCTGATCTTCTGCGGTTGTGTCGGGCAAAGCGGTGGCGGCTGGGCACACTATGTCGGCCAGGAAAAACTGCGCCCACAAACCGGCTGGTTGCCACTGGCCTTTGCGCTCGACTGGAACCGACCACCGCGCCAAATGAACAGCACCTCGTTTTTCTACAATCATTCCAGCCAATGGCGCTATGAAAAAGTCTCTGCTCAGGAGTTACTTTCACCGCTCGCCGATGCCAGTAAGTACAGCGGTCATCTGATTGATTTCAACGTTCGCGCCGAACGTATGGGCTGGCTACCTTCTGCGCCGCAGCTGGGGCGTAACCCGCTCGGGATTAAAGCTGAAGCCGACAAGGCCGGATTATCCCCCACAGAATTTACCGCCCAGGCGCTGAAATCGGGCGATTTACGTATGGCCTGCGAACAACCAGATAGCGGCAGCAATCATCCGCGTAATTTGTTTGTCTGGCGCTCTAACCTGCTTGGCTCCTCCGGCAAAGGCCACGAGTATATGCAGAAGTATCTGCTGGGGACCGAAAGCGGGATTCAGGGCGAGGAACTCGGTGCCAGCGACGGGATCAAACCGGAAGAAGTCGAGTGGCAAACTGCGGCGATTGAAGGCAAGCTCGACCTGCTGGTGACGCTCGACTTCCGCATGTCCAGTACCTGCCTGTTCTCCGATATCGTTCTGCCCACCGCCACCTGGTACGAAAAAGACGATATGAACACCTCGGATATGCATCCGTTTATTCATCCGCTTTCTGCGGCGGTCGATCCGGCGTGGGAATCACGCAGCGACTGGGAAATCTACAAAGGTATCGCCAAAGCATTTTCGCAAGTGTGCGTGGGTCATCTTGGCAAAGAAACCGACGTGGTATTACAACCCCTACTGCATGACTCTCCGGCAGAGCTCTCACAGCCGTGTGAAGTGCTCGACTGGCGCAAAGGCGAATGCGATCTGATTCCAGGCAAAACCGCGCCGAATATTGTGGCGGTGGAGCGCGACTACCCTGCTACGTATGAACGCTTTACCTCGCTCGGGCCATTGATGGACAAACTTGGCAATGGCGGTAAAGGGATTTCGTGGAATACGCAGGATGAAATCGATTTCCTCGGCAAACTCAATTACACCAAGCGTGATGGCCCGGCACAGGGGCGTCCGCTGATTGACACCGCCATTGACGCTTCAGAAGTGATTCTGGCACTGGCACCGGAAACCAACGGTCATGTTGCAGTCAAAGCGTGGCAGGCGCTGGGCGAGATCACCGGGCGCGAACATACCCATCTGGCGCTGCACAAAGAGGACGAGAAGATTCGCTTTCGCGATATTCAGGCGCAGCCGCGTAAAATTATCTCCAGCCCCACCTGGTCCGGTCTGGAAAGCGATCACGTATCCTATAACGCGGGATACACCAACGTTCATGAGTTAATTCCGTGGCGCACGCTGTCGGGACGCCAGCAGCTCTATCAGGATCATCCGTGGATGCGTGCTTTTGGTGAAAGCCTGGTGGCTTATCGCCCGCCTATCGACACCCGTAGCGTCAGTGAGATGCGCCAGATACCGCCAAACGGCTTCCCGGAAAAAGCACTTAACTTCCTGACGCCGCACCAGAAATGGGGCATTCACTCAACCTACAGTGAAAACCTGCTAATGCTGACGCTCTCTCGCGGTGGACCGATTGTCTGGATCAGCGAAACAGATGCCCGAGAACTGACCATTGTCGATAACGACTGGGTGGAAGTATTCAACGCCAACGGCGCGCTGACTGCCCGCGCGGTGGTCAGCCAACGTGTACCGCCGGGCATGACCATGATGTATCACGCCCAGGAACGCATTATGAATATTCCTGGTTCGGAAGTAACTGGCATGCGCGGCGGCATTCATAACTCGGTCACCCGCGTTTGCCCGAAACCAACGCATATGATTGGCGGTTACGCGCAGCTGGCCTGGGGCTTTAACTACTACGGCACCGTCGGATCGAACCGCGATGAGTTCATCATGATCCGCAAGATGAAGAACGTTAACTGGCTGGATGATGAAGGTCGCGATCAGGTACAGGAGGCGAAAAAATGAAAATCCGTTCACAAGTCGGCATGGTGCTTAACCTCGACAAATGTATCGGCTGCCATACCTGTTCGGTGACCTGTAAAAACGTCTGGACCGGGCGCGAAGGCATGGAGTACGCATGGTTTAACAACGTCGAAACCAAACCGGGCATTGGTTATCCGAAAAACTGGGAAGATCAGGAAGAGTGGCAAGGCGGCTGGGTCCGCGATGTGAATGGCAAGATCCGTCCGCGTCTGGGCAGCAAGATGGGCGTAATAACCAAAATCTTCGCCAACCCGGTGGTGCCGCAGATTGATGATTACTACGAACCTTTCACCTTCGACTACGAACATTTGCATAGCGCACCGGAAGGCAAACATATCCCTACTGCTCGCCCGCGTTCACTGATTGACGGCAAACGGATGGACAAAGTGATCTGGGGCCCAAACTGGGAAGAACTGCTGGGCGGCGAGTTTGAAAAACGTGCCCGCGACCGCAACTTCGAGGCCATGCAAAAGGAGATGTACGGGCAGTTTGAAAACACCTTCATGATGTACCTGCCGCGCCTGTGCGAACACTGCCTCAATCCCAGTTGCGTGGCGACCTGCCCAAGCGGCGCTATCTACAAACGCGAAGAAGACGGCATTGTGCTGATTGATCAGGATAAATGCCGTGGCTGGCGTTTGTGCATTAGCGGTTGTCCGTACAAAAAAATCTACTTCAACTGGAAAAGCGGCAAGTCAGAAAAATGTATCTTCTGTTATCCGCGAATTGAGTCAGGCCAACCCACCGTGTGCTCAGAAACCTGCGTGGGTCGCATCCGGTATCTGGGCGTGCTGCTTTACGACGCCGACCGCATTGAGGAAGCGGCGAGCACCGAGCGCGAAGTTGACCTCTATGAACGTCAGTGCGAAGTATTCCTCGATCCACACGATCCCTCAGTGATCGAGGAAGCCCTGAAACAAGGTATTCCACAAAACGTGATTGAAGCTGCCCAGCGTTCGCCTGTCTACAAAATGGCGATGGACTGGAAACTGGCGCTACCGCTGCACCCTGAATATCGCACCCTGCCAATGGTCTGGTACGTTCCTCCGCTGTCGCCGATTCAGTCCTACGCAGATGCGGGCGGTTTGCCGAAAAGCGAAGGCGTGCTGCCCGCCATCGAAAGCCTGCGTATTCCGGTGCAATATCTCGCCAATATGTTGAGTGCCGGCGATACCGGTCCGGTACTGCGGGCGCTGAAACGGATGATGGCGATGCGCCACTATATGCGTTCACAAACCGTGGAAGGCGTTACTGATACTCGTGCCATCGACGAAGTAGGCCTGAGCGTCGCCCAGGTCGAAGAGATGTATCGTTACCTCGCCATTGCCAACTATGAAGATCGTTTTGTCATCCCGACGAGCCATCGGGAAATGGCGGGCGATGCCTTCGCAGAACGCAACGGCTGCGGTTTTACCTTTGGCGACGGTTGCCACGGTTCGGACAGTAAATTCAGCCTGTTCAACAGTAGCCGTATCGATGCCATCAACATCACCGAAGTGCGCGACAAAGCGGAGGGCGAATAATGCAGATCCTCAAAGTGATCGGCCTGTTGATGGAGTATCCGGACGAGCTGTTGTGGGAATGCAAGGAGGACGCGCTGGCGTTGATCCGCCGCGACGCGCCGATGCTTACGGATTTCACCCACAACCTGCTTAACGCGCCGCTGCTGGATAAACAGGCCGAATGGTGCGAAGTGTTTGACCGTGGACGTACCACATCGCTGCTGCTGTTCGAACATGTTCATGCCGAGTCCCGCGATCGCGGCCAGGCAATGGTGGACCTGCTGGCGGAGTATGAAAAGGTCGGCCTGCAGCTGGATTGTCGGGAACTGCCCGATTATCTACCGCTGTATCTGGAGTATTTAAGCGTACTGCCTGACGATCAGGCGAAAGAAGGATTGCTCAATGTTGCGCCGATCCTCGCCCTGCTTGGCGGTCGCTTAAAACAACGCGAGGCACCGTGGTACGCGTTGTTTGATGCTCTGCTGCAACTGGCGGGAAGCTCCCTTTCAAGTGACAGTGTCACAAAACAAGTAAACAGCGAAGAGCGCGATGACACCCGCCAGGCGCTTGATGCAGTGTGGGAAGAGGAACAGGTGAAGTTTATTGAAGATAACGCCACGGCGTGTGACAGCTCGCCGCTTAATCAATATCAGCGACGCTTTAGCCAGGATGTCGCGCCGCAATATGTCGACATCAGTGCGGGAGGTGGGAAATGATTCAGTATCTGAACGTCTTTTTTTACGATATCTACCCGTACATTTGTGCGACGGTGTTTTTCCTCGGCAGCTGGCTGCGCTACGACTACGGGCAGTACACCTGGCGCGCCTCCTCAAGTCAAATGCTCGATAAACGCGGGATGGTGATATGGTCGAATCTGTTCCATATCGGCATTTTGGGGATCTTCTTCGGGCACTTGTTCGGCATGTTAACGCCGCACTGGATGTACGCGTGGTTTTTGCCAGTGGCAGCGAAACAACTAATGGCGATGGTGCTCGGCGGTATTTGCGGTGTGTTGACATTGATTGGCGGCGCAGGACTGCTGTGGCGCAGGCTGACAAATCAGCGCGTGCGTGCAACTTCCACTACGCCGGATATTATCATCATGAGCATTTTGCTGATCCAGTGTCTGCTGGGGCTAAGTACCATACCGTTTTCAGCACAGTATCCTGATGGTAGCGAAATGATGAAGCTGGTGGGTTGGGCGCAAAGCATTGTCACTTTCCGTGGTGGATCGTCAGAAATGCTTAACGGCGTAGCGTTCGTTTTCCGCCTGCATCTGGTATTGGGAATGACCATCTTCCTGCTCTTCCCGTTCACCAGATTGGTGCATGTGTGGAGCGCGCCGTTTGAGTACTTTACTCGTCGGTATCAGATTGTGCGTTCGCGGCGATAATTTCACCCTGGCCGGATAGCCCTTCGCTCTCCGGCCACTTGCAGGCTATGATAGTTCTCCAGTCACAGGAGAACGTTAATGAAACCGCAGGTGTACCACGTCGATGCTTTTACCTCTCAACCATTTCGCGGCAATTCTGCCGGTGTTGTTTTCCCCGCCGATAATCTTAGCGAAGCGCAAATGCAGCTTATCGCCCGCGAGTTAGGCCATTCGGAAACTGCTTTTCTGCTGCACAGCGACGACAGCGATGTGCGCATCCGCTACTTTACGCCAACGGTTGAAGTGCCGATTTGCGGTCACGCGACAGTAGCTGCGCACTATGTACGTGCGAAGGTGTTAGGTTTAGGAAATTGCACGATCTGGCAAACATCGCTGGCAGGAAAACATCGCGTGACTATCGAAAAGCACAACGATGATTATCGTATTTCGCTGGAACAAGGTACGCCGGGCTTTGAGCCACCGCTGGAAGGTGAAACACGTGAGGCGATTATCAACGCGCTTCATCTCACTGAAGACGATATTTTGCCGGGCTTGCCAATTCAGGTCGCAACAACAGGACACTCAAAAGTGATGATCCCGTTGAAACCGGAAGTGGATATCGACGCCCTTTCGCCTGATCTTGCTGCGCTGAGCGCTATCAGCAAACAGATTGGCTGCAATGGTTTCTTCCCGTTCCAGATCCGCCCAGGCAAAAACGAAACCGATGGTCGTATGTTCTCGCCTGCGATTGGTATTGTGGAAGATCCGGTGACTGGCAATGCCAATGGCCCGATGGGTGCATGGTTGGTACATCACAACGTATTGCCCCACGATGGCAACGTGTTATGTGTTAAAGGCCATCAGGGGCGCGCATTGGGGCGTGACGGCATGATTGAAGTGACGGTGACAATTCGTGATAACCAACCGGAAAAAGTCACCATTTCAGGCACAGCGGTGATTTTGTTTCATGCCGAATGGGCAATTGAACTCTGAAACCGTTGCCTGATGCGCTTCGCCTGTCAGGTCTACAACCGAGCTAATGTATGCCGGATAAGGCGTTTACGCCGCATCCGGCAACCTGACATAAATTATTTTCCCGCCTCCGGGTGCGTATCAAACGCCGCCATCACCAGCGCTAACTCATCCACGGTAAAGCCATGTTTCGCATCATCCACGCCCAGACCAAACTGTTCTTGCATCACAGCATATAATGACGCCACATCCGGTAGATTTCGCTGCTCCACCGCGTGCCCATTTTCATAATGGGTAAAATGAAAATTGGTCAGCGTTAGCTTGCCACCGTCCGGCAAATGGCGGCACATCAGCAAATGATGGCGAAAATGCGACTGCGGCCAGTGCGCCGACCAGAAATTGCCCATCACATAATCGCTTTGTTGCTGCTCGCAGAGATCAAAACGGTACATCGACTGCCAGTGCTGATGATGATTAAACTGCAACACCCAATCATCACCCTCCTGCAACAACCGATAATCTCCGTGTGGCGTGGTCTGCACGAGATCGGAAACTAAACGAATCGGCGCGGTTAGCGTCTGCCCACCGAAACCGACATCAGCAATCCATTTTTCCTCTTCCAGTTCCACCAACAGCAAACGATGGGTGCGCGGCGGTAATGCTGGCGGATTTGATAACACTACGCGCCCTAACAAGCTGCGAACGTTAAACTCCAGCTCGCGTAACACCCGCTCAAACACGCCATTCTGCTCAAAACAGTAACCGCCACGACGGGCTATCACCAGTTTCTCTTCCAGCGATTGATCATCAAGCTGTATTTCCCTCGGCAGCAAAACGTCGAGGTTTTCAAACGGAATAGTGCAATTGTGTTTCAGGTGCAATGCACGAAGCGTATCAATATTGACCGCAGCAGCTCCCGACCAGTTAATACGGGCAAAATAGTGATTCAGAATGGGCGTCATCAGGCGTTTCCCTTAGTGGTTTTCTCAACTTATAACCTGGAATAGACGCCGCACCGGCTATTTTGTGCGATCGCGGACATGCATCACGTTTGCAAATCGCCAATCCCGTTAATTTCGTTACTTATTGCGTTACGGACTACGCTTAAAAAAACCTTCTTCGCGAGGCGATACCATGAGCCGATTCATCCCCATAGAATTACACCATGCCAGCCGTCTGTTAAATCATGGCCCAACTGTCATGATCACCAGTTTCGATGAGCAATCCCAGCGGCGTAACATTATGGCAGCAGCCTGGTCAATGCCGGTGGAGTTTGAACCGCCACGCGTGGCGATTGTGGTAGATAAATCGACATGGACCAGGGAGTTGATTGAACGTAACGGTAAATTTGGCATCGTTATCCCGGGCGTTGCAGCAACTAACTGGACGTGGGCAGTGGGAAGCGTGTCGGGTCGTGAAGAAGATAAATTTAATTGCTATGGCATTCCGGTGGTGAAAGGTCCGGTGCTTGGTTTGCCACTTGTTGAAGAGAAATGTCTGGCGTG
>NZ_CAOLGM010000128.1:0-12547 GCF_948475835.1 uncultured Escherichia sp.
ATTTAATATTCAAAAAGGTTTTGATGTGCTTATTAATAATAGAAGATTACTTTGCCTAACATAACATAACTTTGCATCAGATAATTCGCAATGACCCTTATAAATAAAAGGTTTTTGGGGTAAAATGCTCGCATAAATGACGGATCCCTGCTCTTGATGCCGCCTCACCATTGCTGTTTGTACGTGTTCGCGTATGACCAGCGATGCTGCACGAGAGTGGAACAAGGACTCACATTTACATTTATACAAACACGCGCATGTCATAAATAGAAAAGAGTGAGTAACTTAATAGATATGCGATCCCTGAAGATATATTCTGTGATCTACTTCAGGCATTATAACGGAACAATGTGAGTCGCTTTTTTAGTGCAACTCATATGCATTTTTACTTTCGTCCGGGTTCCGGATGAAACTGCCAGGGAGGCACATTACAAATGGAATTGCTTGTTTGTGTGTGCACAGCATTAACCAGCTCAGTATGAGCCGCCAGTAAGTGATAATATATGATAAGTGCAAATCGTCCGATAATTAACCTCGACCTCGATCTGCTGAGAACATTTGTTGCTGTTGCCGATCTGAACACTTTTGCTGCCGCAGCTGCCGCTGTGTGTCGTACTCAGTCCGCCGTAAGTCAGCAAATGCAGCGTCTGGAACAACTCGTTGGGAAAGAACTGTTCGCTCGTCACGGTCGCAACAAACTGTTAACTGAACATGGCATTCAACTTCTTGGTTACGCCAGGAAAATCCTGCGTTTTAATGATGAGGCCTGCTCATCATTAATGTTCAGTAATCTTCAGGGCGTGTTAACTATCGGTGCTTCAGATGAATCTGCCGATACGATCTTACCTTTCCTGTTAAATCGCGTGAGTTCGGTTTATCCGAAATTAGCGCTGGATGTCCGCGTTAAACGTAATGCCTATATGGCAGAAATGCTGGAATCCCAGGAAGTGGATTTGATGGTAACCACCCATCGTCCTTCAGCGTTTAAGGCATTGAACCTGCGAACCTCGCCAACACACTGGTACTGCGCAGCGGAATACGTATTGCAAAAAGGCGAGCCGATCCCTCTTGTATTGCTGGATGATCCAAGTCCGTTTCGCGATATGGTGCTGGCGACGCTTAATAAAGCAGATATTCCATGGCGACTGGCTTATGTCGCCTCGACGCTTCCGGCCGTTCGTGCGGCAGTGAAAGCCGGTCTTGGCGTGACGGCAAGGCCGGTTGAGATGATGAGCCCGGACCTGCGTGTGCTGAGTGGAGTAGATGGCTTACCGCCGCTACCTGATACCGAATATTTGCTGTGCTATGACCCGTCCAGTAATAATGAGCTGGCCCAGGTGATCTATCAGGCGATGGAGAGCTACCATAATCCGTGGCAATACAGCCCAATGTCTGCTCCGGAAGGGGATGATTCATTGTTGATTGAAAGGGATATCGAGTAATCGACGGACGATAGATAATTCCTGAGACAATAGTGTAAAAAACGAGCCGCTGGGGGTGTTTTAAACCCCAGCGGCTTTTTTTTAGTAAAAATCCTTCCTCGCATAGTGCAGAACGTACAAAACTGTTCATTTTTCAATCACCAGAGATTCACGTCCCGAACGCACAAATAATCGCCTGAAAAAAATCACCTGCTACAATGATGTTAAAAAATACGTAAATTTGTTGCTGCGTTTTTGTTATGGAATGACAAAAGCGTGTCACAGATCAAGAAAATACTCTCTTTTGGGGGGAGGAATCGACACAAATTCCTGTCAAAATAGACCCGTATTTTTTCCATTGCTTCACAACGGACACGATTCAACAACATCTAATTATCCTGGAGTCGTCAAGGATCTGGGGTGAAAGGGCATTAAATGCTAATGGTGTTGATATTATGTAAACTAAAGTGAAGAAACTTTTGTTAAAGTTGACAAAAGGTTATAGAAAGGAGTAAAAGACCACATCAATTAGCTGTATAAAAGAATTTCTACAGTGATTGTAAGGTTTTTTTTATTCCTCCCCATGAATCGATGTGGCGTCCATCTGCCGTGAAGAGCAGTGAATCTGGCGCTACTTTTGATGAGTAAGCAATGAGTATGTCAACATCCACTGAAGTCATCGCTCATCACTGGGCATTCGCTATCTTTCTTATCGTTGCCATTGGCCTGTGTTGCCTGATGCTGGTAGGCGGTTGGTTTTTAGGCGGTCGCGCACGCGCGAGGTCGAAAAACGTGCCGTTTGAATCCGGTATCGACTCGGTCGGCTCCGCCCGCTTACGCCTGTCCGCCAAGTTTTATCTGGTGGCCATGTTCTTCGTTATCTTCGACGTTGAAGCGCTGTATCTGTTCGCATGGTCAACCTCTATCCGCGAAAGCGGCTGGGTAGGCTTTGTGGAAGCTGCAATTTTTATTTTTGTGTTACTGGCAGGTCTGGTTTATCTGGTGCGTATTGGCGCGCTGGACTGGACGCCCGCGCGTTCACGCCGCGAGCGTATGAACCCGGAAACGAACAGTATCGCTAATCGTCAACGCTAACCGCGAGGCATTAAGATGGATTATACGCTCACCCGCATAGATCCCAACGGTGAGAACGACCGTTACCCCCTGCAAAAGCAGGAGATCGTAACCGACCCTCTGGAGCAAGAAGTTAACAAAAACGTGTTTATGGGCAAGCTCAATGACATGGTTAACTGGGGTCGTAAAAACTCAATTTGGCCGTATAACTTCGGTCTTTCCTGCTGTTACGTTGAGATGGTGACTTCGTTTACCGCGGTGCATGACGTGGCGCGTTTTGGCGCAGAAGTATTGCGTGCTTCGCCGCGTCAGGCTGACCTGATGGTGGTTGCAGGAACCTGCTTTACCAAAATGGCACCGGTTATTCAGCGTCTGTATGACCAGATGCTGGAACCAAAATGGGTTATCTCAATGGGTGCCTGTGCCAACTCTGGTGGTATGTACGATATTTATTCCGTTGTGCAGGGCGTCGATAAATTCATCCCGGTTGATGTGTATATCCCGGGCTGCCCGCCGCGTCCTGAAGCGTACATGCAGGCACTGATGCTGTTGCAGGAATCTATCGGCAAAGAACGTCGTCCGCTCTCCTGGGTGGTTGGCGATCAGGGCGTTTATCGCGCCAATATGCAATCAGAGCGCGAACGCAAGCGCGGTGAACGTATTGCCGTAACCAACCTGCGTACACCTGACGAGATTTAATTTGCGCCTGTCGGCAAAGGGATTTTTCTTCGCTTATTCCTAAATCTATTTCGCGAAGCTTACTGCGCCGACAGTCACCACGGACCATTTGCAATGGTGAACAATATGACCGACTTAACCGCGCAAGAACCCGCCTGGCAGACCCGCGATCATCTTGATGATCCGGTAATTGGCGAACTGCGCAACCGTTTTGGGCCGGATGCCTTTACTGTTCAGGCGACTCGCACCGGGGTTCCCGTTGTGTGGATCAAGCGTGAACAATTACTGGAAGTTGGCGATTTCTTAAAGAAACTGCCGAAACCTTACGTCATGCTGTTTGACTTACACGGCATGGACGAACGTCTGCGCACACACCGCGAAGGGTTACCTGCCGCGGATTTTTCCGTTTTCTACCATCTGATTTCTATCGATCGTAACCGCGACATCATGCTGAAGGTGGCGCTGGCAGAAAACGACCTGCACGTACCGACCTTCACCAAACTGTTCCCGAACGCTAACTGGTATGAGCGTGAAACCTGGGATCTGTTTGGCATTACTTTCGACGGTCACCCGAACCTGCGCCGCATCATGATGCCGCAAACCTGGAAAGGTCACCCGCTGCGTAAAGATTACCCGGCGCGCGCTACCGAATTCTCGCCGTTTGAGCTGACCAAAGCCAAACAGGATCTGGAGATGGAAGCCCTGACCTTCAAACCGGAAGAGTGGGGGATGAAGCGCGGCACCGAAAACGAGGACTTCATGTTCCTCAACCTCGGTCCGAACCACCCGTCGGCGCACGGGGCTTTCCGTATCGTTTTACAACTCGACGGCGAAGAGATTGTCGACTGCGTACCAGACATCGGCTACCACCACCGTGGTGCGGAGAAAATGGGCGAGCGCCAGTCCTGGCACAGCTACATTCCGTATACCGACCGTATTGAATACCTCGGCGGCTGCGTTAACGAAATGCCTTACGTGCTGGCGGTAGAGAAACTGGCCGGGATCACCGTGCCGGATCGCGTTAACGTCATTCGCGTTATGCTCTCCGAACTGTTCCGTATCAACAGCCACCTGCTGTACATCTCGACCTTTATTCAGGACGTCGGCGCAATGACGCCCGTGTTCTTCGCCTTTACCGATCGTCAGAAAATTTACGATCTGGTGGAAGCGATCACGGGTTTCCGTATGCACCCGGCGTGGTTCCGTATTGGCGGCGTAGCGCACGACCTGCCGCGCGGCTGGGATCGCCTGCTGCGTGAGTTCCTCGACTGGATGCCGAAACGTCTGGCGTCTTACGAGAAAGCGGCGCTGCAAAATACCATTCTGAAAGGTCGTTCCCAGGGCGTTGCCGCCTATGGCGCGAAAGAGGCGCTGGAGTGGGGCACCACTGGCGCGGGCCTGCGTGCTACCGGGATCGACTTCGACGTGCGTAAGGCGCGTCCTTATTCTGGCTATGAAAACTTCGACTTTGAAATCCCGGTTGGTGGTGGTGTTTCTGACTGCTACACCCGCGTAATGCTGAAAGTGGAAGAGCTGCGCCAGAGTCTGCGCATTCTTGAGCAGTGCCTCAACAACATGCCGGAAGGCCCGTTCAAAGCGGATCACCCGCTGACCACGCCGCCGCCGAAAGAGCGCACGCTGCAACATATCGAAACCCTGATCACCCACTTCCTGCAAGTGTCGTGGGGGCCGGTGATGCCTGCCAATGAATCTTTCCAGATGATTGAGGCGACCAAGGGGATCAACAGTTACTACCTGACCAGCGACGGTAGCACCATGAGTTATCGCACTCGTATCCGCACGCCGAGTTATGCGCATTTGCAGCAAATTCCGGCGGCGATCCGCGGCAGCCTGGTGTCTGACCTGATTGTTTATCTGGGCAGTATCGATTTTGTTATGTCAGATGTGGACCGCTAATTATGCACGAGAATCAACAACCACAAACCGAGGCTTTTGAGCTGAGTGCGGCAGAGCGTGAAGCGATTGAGCACGAGATGCACCACTACGAAGACCCGCGTGCGGCGTCCATTGAAGCGCTGAAAATCGTTCAGAAGCAGCGTGGCTGGGTGCCGGATGGTGCGATCCACGCGATCGCCGATGTGCTGGGTATTCCGGCAAGCGACGTCGAAGGTGTGGCAACGTTCTACAGCCAGATCTTCCGCCAGCCGGTTGGCCGCCATGTGATCCGTTATTGCGACAGCGTGGTCTGTCATATCAACGGTTACCAGGGTATTCAGGCGGCGCTCGAGAAAAAGCTAAACATCAAACCAGGGCAAACGACATTTGACGGTCGCTTTACGCTGCTGCCAACTTGCTGCCTGGGGAACTGTGATAAAGGGCCAAACATGATGATCGATGAGGATACTCACGCGCATCTGACCCCGGAAGCGATCCCTGAACTGCTGGAGCGGTATAAATGAAAAACATTATCCGTACTCCAGAAACGCATCCGCTGACCTGGCGTCTGCGCGATGACAAACAGCCAGTGTGGCTGGACGAATATCGCAGCAAAAACGGTTACGAAGGCGCGCGTAAGGCGCTGACCGGGCTGTCTCCGGACGAAATCGTTAATCAGGTAAAAGACGCTGGTCTGAAAGGGCGCGGTGGCGCGGGCTTTTCTACCGGCCTGAAATGGAGCCTGATGCCGAAAGACGAATCCATGAACATCCGTTACCTGCTGTGTAACGCCGATGAAATGGAGCCAGGCACCTATAAAGACCGCCTGCTGATGGAGCAACTGCCGCACCTGCTGGTGGAAGGTATGCTCATCTCCGCGTTTGCGCTGAAAGCTTACCGTGGCTACATCTTCCTGCGTGGCGAATATATCGAAGCGGCAGTAAATCTGCGCCGCGCCATTGCCGAAGCCACTGAAGCGGGCTTGCTTGGCAAAAACATTATGGGAACAGGTTTCGACTTCGAACTGTTCGTCCATACCGGGGCAGGGCGCTACATCTGCGGGGAAGAAACAGCGTTAATCAACTCCCTGGAAGGGCGTCGTGCTAACCCACGCTCGAAACCCCCCTTCCCGGCAACCTCCGGCGTATGGGGCAAACCGACCTGTGTCAACAACGTCGAAACCCTGTGTAACGTTCCGGCGATCCTCGCTAACGGCGTGGAGTGGTATCAGAACATCTCGAAAAGTAAAGATGCTGGCACCAAGCTGATGGGCTTCTCCGGTCGGGTGAAAAATCCGGGACTGTGGGAACTGCCGTTCGGCACCACCGCACGCGAGATCCTCGAAGATTACGCCGGTGGTATGCGTGATGGTCTGAAATTTAAAGCCTGGCAGCCAGGCGGCGCGGGGACTGACTTCCTGACCGAAGCGCACCTTGATCTGCCGATGGAATTCGAAAGTATCGGTAAAGCGGGAAGCCGTCTGGGTACGGCGCTGGCGATGGCGGTTGACCATGAGATCAACATGGTGTCGCTGGTGCGTAACCTGGAAGAGTTTTTCGCCCGTGAATCCTGCGGCTGGTGTACGCCGTGCCGCGACGGTCTGCCGTGGAGCGTGAAAATTCTGCGTGCGCTGGAGCGTGGTGAAGGTCAGCCGGGCGATATCGAAACACTTGAGCAACTGTGTCGATTCTTAGGCCCGGGTAAAACTTTCTGTGCCCACGCACCTGGTGCAGTGGAGCCGTTACAGAGCGCCATCAAATATTTCCGCGAAGAATTTGAGGCGGGAATCAAACAGCCGTTCAGCAATACCCATTTGATTAATGGGATTCAGCCGAACCTGCTGAAAGAGCGCTGGTAACCGAATTTCGATTAACGCTCAGTCTCTGACTGAGAAAACTGGAAGCATGCTAATGGCTACAATTCATGTAGACGGCAAAGAATACGAGGTCAACGGAGCGGACAACCTGCTGGAAGCTTGTCTGTCTCTGGGCCTTGATATTCCTTACTTTTGCTGGCATCCGGCGCTGGGAAGCGTCGGTGCTTGCCGCCAGTGTGCGGTGAAGCAATACCAAAACGTGGAAGACACGCGTGGTCGCCTGGTGATGTCCTGTATGACACCGGCTTCCGATGGCACCTTTATTTCCATTGACGACGAAGAAGCGAAACAGTTCCGTGAAAGTGTGGTCGAGTGGTTAATGACCAACCACCCGCACGACTGTCCGGTATGTGAAGAAGGCGGTAACTGCCATCTTCAGGATATGACCGTGATGACCGGACACAGCTTCCGTCGCTACCGTTTCACCAAACGTACCCACCGTAATCAGGATTTGGGGCCATTCATCTCTCACGAAATGAACCGCTGCATCGCCTGCTACCGCTGTGTGCGTTACTACAAAGATTACGCTGACGGTACAGATCTGGGCGTTTACGGTGCGCACGACAACGTCTACTTCGGTCGCCCGGAAGACGGCACGCTGGAAAGCGAATTTTCCGGTAACCTGGTCGAAATTTGCCCGACCGGCGTATTTACCGACAAAACGCACTCCGAGCGTTACAACCGTAAATGGGATATGCAGTTTGCGCCGAGCATCTGCCAGCAATGTTCCATCGGCTGTAACATCAGCCCCGGTGAACGTTACGGCGAACTGCGTCGTATCGAAAACCGTTACAACGGTACGGTAAACCACTACTTCCTCTGCGACCGTGGTCGTTTCGGTTACGGTTACGTCAACCTGAAGGATCGTCCGCGTCAGCCAGTACAGCGTCGTGGCGATGATTTCATTACCCTCAACGCCGAACAGGCAATGCAGGGCGCGGCAGATATTCTGCGTCAGTCGAAGAAAGTGATCGGTATTGGTTCTCCGCGTGCCAGCGTGGAAAGCAACTTTGCGCTGCGTGAACTGGTGGGCGAAGAAAACTTCTACACCGGTATCGCTCACGGTGAGCAGGAACGTCTGCAACTGGCGCTGAAAGTGCTGCGTGAAGGCGGCATTTATACTCCGGCTCTGCGCGAAATCGAATCTTACGATGCGGTACTGGTGCTGGGCGAAGACGTTACCCAGACCGGCGCGCGCGTCGCGCTGGCAGTGCGTCAGGCTGTGAAAGGTAAAGCGCGCGAAATGGCGGCAGCACAGAAAGTGGCTGACTGGCAGATTGCGGCAATCCTCAACATCGGTCAACGTGCGAAGCATCCGCTGTTTGTTACCAACGTTGATGACACCCGTCTGGATGATATCGCGGCGTGGACTTACCGCGCACCGGTTGAAGATCAGGCGCGTTTAGGTTTTGCCATCGCCCATGCGCTGGATAACTCTGCGCCAGCGGTTGACGGTATCGAACCTGAGCTGCAAAGCAAAATCGACGTCATCGTGCAGGCACTGGCAGGTGCGAAGAAACCGTTGATTATCTCCGGGACGAACGCCGGTAGCATAGAGGTGATTCAGGCTGCGGCTAACGTCGCGAAAGCCCTGAAAGGTCGCGGCGCTGACGTTGGTATCACCATGATTGCCCGTTCCGTCAACAGCATGGGGCTGGGCATTATGGGTGGCGGTTCGCTTGAAGAAGCGTTGACCGAACTGGAAACCGGACGCGCCGACGCGGTGGTGGTGCTGGAAAACGATCTGCATCGTCACGCTTCCGCTACCCGCGTGAATGCTGCGCTGGCTAAAGCGCCGCTGGTGATGGTGGTTGATCATCAACGCACAGCGATTATGGAAAACGCCCATCTGGTACTTTCTGCTGCCAGCTTTGCTGAAAGCGACGGTACGGTGATCAACAACGAAGGCCGCGCCCAACGTTTCTTCCAGGTTTACGATCCTGCTTATTACGACAGCAAAACTGTCATGCTGGAAAGCTGGCGCTGGTTACACTCGCTGCACAGCACCCTGCTGAGCCGTGAAGTGGACTGGACGCAGCTCGACCATGTGATTGACGCTGTTGTGGCGAAAATCCCGGAACTGGCAGGTATCAAAGATGCTGCGCCGGATGCGACATTCCGTATTCGTGGGCAGAAACTGGCCCGTGAACCGCACCGTTACAGCGGTCGTACCGCCATGCGCGCCAATATCAGCGTTCATGAGCCGCGTCAGCCGCAGGATATTGACACCATGTTCACCTTCTCGATGGAAGGTAACAACCAGCCGACTGCGCACCGTTCGCAAGTGCCGTTTGCCTGGGCGCCGGGCTGGAACTCCCCGCAGGCGTGGAACAAATTCCAGGACGAAGTGGGCGGCAAACTGCGCTTTGGCGATCCGGGCGTGCGTCTGTTTGAAACCAGCGAAAATGGTCTGGATTACTTCACCAGCGTACCGGCACGCTTCCAGCCGCAGGACGGGAAATGGCGTATCGCGCCGTATTACCACCTGTTTGGCAGCGATGAATTGTCACAGCGTGCTCCGGTCTTCCAGAGCCGTATGCCGCAGCCGTACATCAAACTCAACCCAGCGGATGCCGCGAAGTTAGGTGTGAACGCAGGTACACACGTCTCCTTTAGTTACGATGGCAACACGGTCACGCTGCCGGTTGAAATCGCTGAAGGGCTGACGGCAGGGCAGGTGGGCTTGCCGATGGGTATGTCCGGTATTGCTCCGGTGCTGGCTGGCGCGCATCTTGAGGATCTCAAGGAGGCACAACAATGAGTTGGATATCACCGGAACTGATTGAGATCCTGCTGACCATCCTCAAAGCGGTGGTGATTCTGCTGGTGGTTGTCACCTGTGGGGCATTCATGAGCTTTGGCGAACGTCGCCTGCTGGGTCTGTTCCAGAACCGTTACGGACCTAACCGTGTTGGCTGGGGCGGTTCGCTCCAGCTGGTTGCGGACATGATCAAAATGTTCTTTAAAGAAGACTGGATCCCGAAATTCTCGGATCGCGTCATCTTTACCCTGGCACCGATGATTGCCTTTACCTCACTGCTGCTGGCCTTTGCGATTGTGCCTGTCAGCCCGGGTTGGGTGGTTGCCGACCTGAACATCGGGATTTTGTTCTTCCTGATGATGGCAGGTCTGGCGGTTTACGCGGTGCTGTTTGCGGGCTGGTCAAGTAACAACAAATACTCGCTGCTGGGTGCGATGCGTGCTTCTGCGCAGACCCTGAGCTACGAAGTGTTCCTCGGGCTTTCCCTGATGGGCGTGGTGGCTCAGGCCGGTTCATTCAACATGACCGACATCGTCAACAGCCAGGCGCATGTGTGGAACGTCATCCCGCAATTCTTTGGTTTTATTACCTTTGCCATCGCGGGCGTGGCGGTATGTCACCGTCACCCGTTTGACCAGCCGGAAGCCGAGCAGGAACTGGCGGATGGTTACCACATTGAATATTCCGGTATGAAGTTCGGTCTGTTCTTCGTGGGTGAGTACATCGGGATTGTGACCATCTCTGCATTGATGGTGACGCTGTTCTTCGGTGGCTGGCAAGGCCCGTTGTTACCGCCATTCATCTGGTTCGCGCTGAAAACCGCGTTCTTTATGATGATGTTCATTTTGATTCGTGCGTCGTTACCGCGTCCGCGTTATGACCAGGTAATGTCCTTCGGCTGGAAAATCTGCCTGCCGCTGACGCTGATCAACTTGCTGGTAACGGCGGCTGTCATTCTCTGGCAGGCGCAATAAGGGGCAATAAGACCATGACCTTAAAAGAATTGTTAGTAGGTTTCGGCACCCAGGTTCGTAGTATCTGGATGATCGGCCTGCACGCGTTCGCCAAACGCGAAACGCGAATGTACCCGGAAGAGCCGGTCTATCTGCCGCCCCGTTATCGTGGTCGTATCGTTCTGACCCGCGACCCGGACGGCGAAGAGCGTTGCGTAGCCTGTAACCTCTGCGCGGTAGCCTGCCCGGTCGGCTGTATCTCGCTGCAAAAAGCAGAAACCAAAGACGGTCGCTGGTACCCGGAATTTTTCCGCATCAACTTCTCACGCTGCATTTTCTGTGGTCTGTGCGAAGAAGCCTGTCCGACCACGGCGATTCAGTTAACCCCGGATTTCGAAATGGGGGAATACAAGCGCCAGGATCTGGTTTACGAAAAAGAGGATCTGCTGATCTCCGGTCCGGGCAAATACCCGGAATATAACTTCTACCGGATGGCAGGTATGGCAATCGACGGCAAAGATAAGGGCGAAGCAGAGAACGAAGCCAAGCCTATCGACGTCAAGAGCCTGTTACCGTAAGGAGAGGGGCAATGGAGTTCGCTTTTTATATCTGTGGCCTGATAGCCATACTTGCGACCTTGCGAGTGATCACCCATACCAATCCGGTACACGCACTGCTGTACCTGATTATTTCGCTGCTGGCGATTTCCGGGGTGTTCTTCTCACTGGGCGCTTACTTCGCCGGTGCGCTGGAAATTATCGTCTACGCGGGTGCCATTATGGTGCTGTTCGTGTTCGTGGTGATGATGCTCAACCTGGGCGGTTCAGAAATCGAACAGGAACGCCAGTGGCTGAAACCGCAGGTGTGGATTGGTCCGGCAATTTTGTCGGCCATCATGCTGGTGGTGATTGTTTACGCCATCCTTGGTGTTAATGATCAGGGTATCGACGGTACGCCAATCAGTGCTAAAGCAGTGGGTATTACGCTGTTCGGGCCTTACGTACTGGCGGTGGAACTGGCTTCTATGCTGCTGCTCGCGGGTCTGGTTGTGGCCTTCCACGTCGGTCGTGAAGAGCGTGCGGGTGAAGTGCTGAGCAATCGTAAAGACGACAGCGCGAAAAGAAAAACGGAGGAGCACGCATGATCCCCTTACAACATGGACTGATCCTCGCGGCAATCTTATTCGTTCTTGGCTTAACCGGTCTGGTTATCCGTCGCAATCTGCTGTTTATGCTGATTGGTCTGGAAATCATGATTAACGCCTCCGCGCTGGCCTTTGTGGTCGCCGGAAGCTACTGGGGTCAGACCGACGGTCAGGTGATGTACATTCTCGCCATCAGCCTCGCGGCGGCAGAAGCGAGTATCGGCCTTGCGCTGCTGCTGCAACTTCACCGTCGTCGCCAGAACCTGAACATCGATTCAGTAAGTGAGATGCGCGGATGAACATGCTTGCCTTAACCATTATTTTGCCATTGATTGGCTTCGTCCTGCTGGCGTTCTCCCGTGGGCGCTGGTCTGAAAACGTTTCGGCGATCGTCGGCGTTGGCTCTGTGGGCCTGGCGGCGCTGGTAACCGCCTTTATCGGCGTTGATTTCTTCGCTAACGGCGAGCAGTCATACAGCCAGCCGCTGTGGACGTGGATGTCGGTAGGCGACTTTAACATCGGTTTCAATCTGGTGCTGGACGGCCTGTCGCTGACCATGCTCTCGGTGGTCACTGGTGTGGGTTTCCTTATTCACATGTACGCCTCCTGGTACATGCGCGGTGAAGAGGGCTACTCTCGCTTCTTCGCCTACACCAACCTGTTCATCGCCAGCATGGTAGTTCTGGTGCTTGCCGACAACCTGCTGCTGATGTACCTCGGCTGGGAAGGCGTGGGCCTGTGCTC
>NZ_CAOLGM010000129.1:0-12401 GCF_948475835.1 uncultured Escherichia sp.
CAATTGAACTTTCATTGTTAATACTTCTACTTATAAATTATTAGTTTAATAACGATACTCTAAAGCCTTATGCTAATCAACTGTGACAGGATGAAAAATCGCCATCAAACATTTAGCCTAATTTTTACGCTAGTTATTAATGTAATCATTCTAATACTTAACCGCCATTAAACTCAGAACCTAAAACGATAGTGGCCGTCCTATAACAGCCACTAACATCTAACTTAATGTTTAACCATGACGTGGCGGACGACGGTGTAATCCTCCAGCCCATAAAGTGACATATCCTTGCCGTAACCAGAAAGTTTCTGCCCACCGTGCGGCATTTCACTTACCAGCATGAAATGGGTATTGACCCAGGTACAACCATATTGCAGCCGTGCGCTGACGCGATGCGCCCTGCCCACATCTTTCGTCCATACCGAAGATGCAAGTCCGTACTGGCTGTCATTCGCCCAGTTCACCACCTGTTCTTCGTTGTCGAAGGGCGTAACACTCACTACTGGACCAAATACCTCTTTTTGCACGATGGCATCGTCCTGTAATGCGCCAGCCAGCAGCGTCGGCGCATAGTAATAGCCATTACCCTTGCGCTTTTCACCGCCAGTGATCACTTTGATGTGCCCTGTCGCTTTCGCCTCTTCTACTGCCTTGCTGACGCGTTCGAGATGCGCCAGCGAGCTTAAAGGTCCAAGCTCCGTAGACTCGTCATCCGGCGCACCAGATTTTAACGTTGCCACCGCAGCACCCAGTTTTTCCACCAGCGTATCGTAAATGCCTTTTTGCGCGTAGATCCGACAAGCCGCAGTACAATCCTGTCCAGCATTGTAATAGCCAAATGTACGTACACCTTCGACCACTGCTTCAATATCCGCATCATCAAAAACAATCACTGGCGCTTTGCCACCAAGTTCCATATGAGTACGCTTAATGGACGACGCGGTATGGCTGATGATGTGCTCGCCGGTGGCGATAGAGCCCGTCAGCGACACCATCCGCACTTTGGGATGACCGGTCAGCGGATCACCCACCGTTTTGCCTCTGCCAAACAGTACGTTAATCACGCCTGCCGGGAAGATATCTTTCGCCAGCTCTGCCAACTTCAACGCGGTCAGCGGGGTAATTTCTGATGGTTTAAGCACTACGCAGTTCCCTGCCGCCAGCGCCGGAGCCAGTTTCCACGCTGCCATCATCAGCGGATAATTCCACGGTGCGATAGAAGCCACGACCCCCAACGGATCGCGACGGATCATCGAAGTATGACCTTCAAGATATTCACCTGCCGCCAGACCATTCAGACAGCGCGCCGCACCCGCGAAAAAGCGAAAAACATCGACAATCGCCGGGATTTCATCATTGAACGCACTATGCAGCGGTTTGCCACAATTACGGGACTCCAGTTCGGCAAAAACCTGACCATTTTCTTCGATAACATCAGCCAGTTTCAGCAGACATTCCGCACGCACTTTCGGCGTGGTTTGCCCCCATTCGGCAAATGCTGCATCTGCCGCGCGCACAGCAGCATCGACCTGCTCTGCGGATGCCTCGGCAATCTCCAGTAAAACGTCCCCCGTTGCCGGATTATAGACAGGCTGTTTTTCCCCTTCGCCGCTAACCAGTTCTCCGTTAATCAGTAACTTATGTTGCATAGCATATTCCTGTATCAGTGGTTATTGACCATTGTCGCCTTCGCGGGTTAGCCACCAGGCCCCCAGGATCGGCAAGGTTGTTACCAACATAACCAGCAGTGCCACCACGTTAGTTACCGGTACATCACGCGGTCGCCCAAGCTGATTGAGCAACCACAACGGTAACGTTCGTTCATGACCTGCCGTAAAAGTCGTAACGATGATTTCATCGAACGACAAGGCAAACGCCAGCATTCCTCCTGCCAGTAGCGCCGAACTGAGATTCGGCAACACTACGTAGCGGAAGGTTTGCCAGCCATTGGCCCCAAGATCCATTGACGCCTCAACCAGACTCCACGAGGTGCGGCGAAAACGGGCGATGACATTGTTAAACACCACCACTACGCAAAAAGTCGCATGACCGACCACGATGGTGAAAAATCCCGGCTCCAGATTGATGGTTTTAAAAGCGGTTAATAGCGCCAGACCAGTGACAATGCCCGGCAGCGCAATGGGCAGCAGCAGTAACAGCGAAATGGCGTTTTTGCCGAAAAAGTCTCGTCGCCACAGCGCGGCAGCTGCCAGCGTCCCTAACACCAGCGCAATTAATGTCGCCAGCGCCGCCACTTTAAGTGACAGTGTCACGGCATCAAGAATATCACTACGCCGTGCTGCCACGCTAAACCAGCGCAGCGTCAGGCCCTGCGGTGGAAAACTAAACGCCGCATCTTCAGTGTTAAACGCATAGGCGGCGATTATCAGGATGGGAAAATGTAGGAAAACAACGCCGCCCCAGGCCGCCAGTTTGAGGAAAAACGGTGCGCGTTCAGAGTGCATCGAACGCTCCCAGACGTTTCACGAACGCCAGGTACAGTGCGATGAGAACAATCGGCACCAGGGTGAATGCCGCCGCCATCGGCATATTGCCAATCGCCCCCTGCTGGGAATAAACCATATTGCCGATAAAATATCCTGGAGGACCAACCAGCTGCGGGACGATAAAATCGCCCAGTGTGAGTGAGAAGGTAAAGATAGAGCCAGCGGCAATACCCGGGATTGCCAGCGGCAGCACCACATAGCGAAAGGTTTGTCGTGGACGTGCGCCGAGATCAGCCGACGCCTGCAACAATGACGGCGGCAAACGCTCAAGCGCCGCCTGAACGGGCAGGATCATGAACGGCAACCAGATATAGAGAAACACCAGAAAGCGCCCCAGCCCGGAAGTTGACAGCGTATTTCCGCCCACCGCAGGTAATGTAAGGAACGCAGTCAGCAGTGGTTCCAGCCCAAGATGTTGTAAAAACCACTGAGCCACGCCATCTTTTGCCAGCAATAACGTCCAGGCATAGGCTTTAACAATGTAGCTCGCCCACATCGGCAACATTACCGCAATATAAAAAAAAGCTTTCATTTTCCCGCTGGTATAGCGCGCCATATACCACGCCATTGGAAAAGCCAGAATGGCGCTGGCGATAGTGACTGCCACAGCCATAGTCAGCGTGCGGAGAATGATGTCGTAATTCGCCGGATTAAACAGCGCACGGATATTCGCCAGCGTCAGTTCCGGCGTTACCGACATGGTGAAATCGTCAAAAGTATAAAATCCCTGCCATAACAGTGTCAGCAGCGAGCCGAAATAGACAATGCCAAACCACATTAGCGGGCCAAGCAGCAGTAAAAACAGCCCCAGCCCCGGATTACGCCAGAAGAAACCGGACACCTTACCCAGACCTGGACGTGAAGGTGATTGCAATACATTCATCGCCATTCACCTCTCCTCAACCAGCGGCACCATCACATCACGCGACCAGGAAACCATCACCTGTTGTCCGGGCGTGAGCGTGGCAGGCAGTTCTTCGCCTGTCATATTGGCCTGACTCACAAGCAGTTTTTCACCGCCGTTCAATTTCAGTTCAAAACGAGTTGCCGCGCCCTGATATTGCACCGCCTGGATCGTGCCATTGGCCTGCAGTTCACCAGGGGTGTTGAGGCGGATATGTTCCGGTCGCAGGGCGAAGCTTCCCGTCATGCCACAAAGTTTCTCTGCCATCAGTCCATCAAAAACGTTGGATGTCCCGACGAATCCGGCAACAAACGGCGTGCGCGGGCGCATATAGAGATCGCGCGGGGAATCGACCTGCTCAATGCGTCCATTATTGAAAACCGCCACACGATCGGACATCGATAACGCTTCGCCCTGATCGTGGGTAACGAAGATAAAAGTGATACCGAGAGACTGTTGCAGTTTTTTCAGTTCCAGCTGCATCTGCTCACGCAATTTGAGATCCAGTGCGCCGAGCGGTTCATCCAACAGCAATACGCGCGGTTCATTCACCAATGCTCTGGCGATAGCAACCCGCTGGCGCTGACCACCAGAAAGTTGTGACGGTTTACGTTGCTGTACAAACCCCAACGCCACTTTCTCCAGCGCCTCTTGCGCCATTGCGTGCCGCTGCTTTTTATTCACGCCTTTGACCATCAGCCCATAGGCGACATTGTCAAGAATCGACATATGCGGAAATAGCGCGTAGTCCTGAAAGACAGTATTCACGTCCCGCTCCCACGGTGGCAGATTGCTGGCGGGTTTACCAAAGATAGAGATAGCCCCGCCGGAAAGCTGTTCGAAGCCAGCAATCAGGCGCAGGCAGGTGGTTTTGCCGGAGCCGGACGGCCCCAGCATAGAGAAGAACTCACCATCTTTTATCGCAATACTGACGCCATCTACTGCGCGCACGTCACCGTACAACCGCGAGACGTTGTCAAACTCCACTGCGTACGTCATAAAGCACCCCAGCGAAGTTAGCGACCGCCCATAATGGCAATGTAATCCTGCGTCCAGCGACTGTAGGGAACAAACTTGCCCCCTTCTGCTATAGGCGTTTTCCAGAAGGCGATTTTGTCGAAATAGTTAAAACCGTTGGTTTCACAACCTTTTTCGCCTAATAACGGACTGGCTTTACACCCTTCCGGCACTACCGGTAACGAGCCAAACCAGGCCGCCACATCGCCCTGCACTTTTGGCGTTAATGACCAGTTCATCCATTTGTAGGCGCAAACCGGATGTTTCGCTTCGCTATGCAGCATGGTGGTATCAGCCCAACCGGTAACACCCTCCTTCGGGAAAACGGTAGCAACAGGCTGGCCTTCGGCTTTCAGGGCGTTGGCCTGATAGGGCCAGGCACTGGAAGCAACCACACCCTCGTTTTTGAAATCGCTCATTTGCACGGTAGTGTCATGCCAGTAGCGATGGATCAAACTGTGTTGAGCGCGCAGCACTTTCAGCACCGCCTGGTACTGTTCTTCGGTTAGTTGATACGGATCGCTGATGCCCAACTGCGGCTGAGTGGCTTTAACGAACAACGCAGCGTCCGCAATGTAGATAGGGCCATCATAAGCCTGAACGCGGCCTTTATTGCTCTTGCCGTCCGGCAGATTTTGCTCAACAAAAACCACTTGCCAGCTATCCGGCGGCGTCGGGAAGGTTTTAGTGTTGTACATCAGCAGGTTCGGCCCCCATTGGTAAGGTGTGCCGTAAACTTTGCCGCCAACATTAAACCAGTCGCCTTTAACCACGCGCGGATCGAGCGTTTTCCAGTTGGGAATCAAGGCGGTATTAATCGGCTGCACGCGTTTGCCCATAATCAAACGCAGCGAGGCATCGCCGGATGCCGTAACCAGATCGTAACCCCCTTTGGTCATCAGACTGACCATTTCATCGGAAGTCGCGGCGGTTTTCACATTCACCGCGCAGCCTGTCTCTTTTTCAAATTGCGTTACCCAGTCGTATTGTTTATCAGTTTGTCCGCGTTCGATGTATCCCGGCCAGGCGATAATATCCAGTCGCCCTTCCGGTTTATCTAAATTGGTAGGTGGTTCGGCGGCGTGAGCGGTCATTATTGTCATGGTGAGCGCACACAGGCTGCTGCGGGCAAATGTCTTGCTCATAAGGTCTTACTCCTGTCGTAATTAATTGTTCAGCCGCCGTGCCGTAAAAATATCTCCTTGTTTAACCATAGACGGCGGCTTGCAGGCACACCTTCGCCCCTGAGAAAATTTAATCAGGTTGTGAGCTACCGCGCATTATGCCGTCTGTAAGGTTATCTTCTGGAGTATAGACAAGGGGTTAGGAAATATGACTGCTATTCGAAATTCATATTACCCAATCTAAGAGGAATTAAATTAAACGCTATTACAGCCGTTCTTGAATAAGTTTGCCTAATTGTTTTACCGCCTGTTCTTCACGTTCTCCCCACTGCCACGCGGTATTAAAACGAAAAAAACGTGACCAGTTTTCACCGGTAGAAAACATTTTACCCGGCGCAATACTGATATGATGCGTCAGTGCCGCCAGGCTTAATTCGCCGGCATCTAACGGCTCGGGGAGCTCCAGCCAGAGAAAATAACCACTGTCACTATGATGAATTTTCACTTCCGCAGGCAGATAACGCAGCAGTGCCTGCCAGGCACGTTGTTTACGTTCCGCAAGCTGGCGACGCAGGCGACGAAGATGGGCGTCGTATCGGCGCGTGGAAAGGTAATCCACCAGCGCAAGTTGCATCGGTGAGCTGGTGGAAAGCGTACTCATCAACTGCAAGCGTTGAATTTTACGTGCATGTTTTCCGGCGGCGACCCAACCAATACGAAAACCAGGCACCAGACATTTCGAAAACGAAGAGCAATGCAAAACGCCATCGTGGCGATCCCACGCTTTCGCAGGCAGCGGTTTTTCCCGTCCAAAATAAAGTTCGCTGTAAACGTCATCTTCAATCAGCGTTACGTTGTACTGATTGAGTAACGCCACCAGTTGTGCTTTTTTTTGCGGCGTTAAGGTAAATCCGAGTGGGTTCTGGCTATTAGTCATCAGCCAGCACGCTTTCACCGGATAATCCTGCAACGCCAGTTCCAGCGCCTGAAGATCGATCCCTTCTTTAACATCCGTCGCCACCGATAACGCCTTCAGCCGTAGCTGCTCCAGCGCCTGCAACGCACCGTAGAAACAAGGATTCTCTACTATCACCCAATCGCCCG
Source organism: uncultured Escherichia sp. (assembly GCF_948475835.1). NCBI lineage: Bacteria > Pseudomonadati > Pseudomonadota > Gammaproteobacteria > Enterobacterales > Enterobacteriaceae > Escherichia > uncultured Escherichia sp. Next base: position 6,657 of record NZ_CAOLGM010000129.1, read on the forward strand.
GTTCAGTTACCGCTTGCAAACTGAGGTTTAATGCCTCTAACGCCCCGGCAGTAATGACAATTTCATCAGGAGAAATGGTGATGCCCTGTAAGGCATAGCGACGAGCAATAGCCTGACGCAGTTCTGCGTTTCCTGGCGGTAAGTTTTCAATCACGCTCATCGCTGTGGCGGTTTTGCTTACCTGCGCCAGCGAGCGGTTTAGTTGTTGGAGGGGGAAAAGTCGCGGGTCGGGAAAGGCCGAGGCAAACGGAACGACCGACGGATCGCGACTGGCCTGCAACATATCAAAAATATAAGTGTTGATATCGACTGCTTCATCTCGAGTGACTGGAATGACTGGCGCTTTCGGCATTTTTATTGCCTGTGGCGCAACGTAATAACCCGACTGCGGTCGTGCGATAATACATCCCTGACTTTCGAGCAACTGATAGGCATGGCTGACAGTCATAAAGCTCATGCCTGAAAGCGCCACCTGGTCACGCAACGAAGGCAAACGATCGCCGGGTTGCCAGATACCCGACGCAATCTGCTCGCGTAATTGTTCTGCAAGCTGCTGGTATTTTTTCATTATCGAATCGTAATTATGTGCAGATGATTCGGCAGTCTATATCAGTTGTTAAAAATGACAACTTTTCGTTAACTGTAATTAAACCATCACCAGCGATAACTCTTTGCCAAGCGCCTTTGCCGCAAGCTGGACGGCGTCGATTTTTGTCGCATGGTGCAAGTTAAATAGGCGAGTAATCTCCTGTTTAGGTTTGCCAATTCGCCTGGCTAACTCTTGCTGAGTGATTTCTGACTGTAAAAAAGCATTTAACAGCAATACCTTAGAGGCGACGCTCAAAGGTACTTCAATAAAGTGATCATGACTATTTAATGGCGAAGGTAACGGGATAAGCTCGTTATCTTCAAAATAAAAATCAAATGCGGTCAGTAAAGCATCTTTTGCCGCTTCCATCGCTTCAGCGACAGTTTCGCCCTGCGTCAACGCTTCAGGGATATCCACAAAAGAAACCATATAACCGCCTTCCGGCGCGGGTGTAAGAGTGACGGGATAACGCATAATTTCGACTGTCTCTCGCATGTCATTAACCTTTTTAATTGGCGATTAACTCAAACCGAGTTGTTTCAGGATTGCTTTACGCAGGAGTGACGCGGCATGACACTGCGCCTCCCATGAAACCTGAGTTTCAAATGGTTGCGGCCATTCGCTACATCGACGCCCTGAGATTCGAGCCAACGTCTGAACTCGCTTTGTTTCACATCGCCTCCCTGCCGCTGAGTATATCAACAAAGTAAACATTAGTGTTTACCTCCGTGTGTAATTTGCTCGAAAATAGCACTAAATCGCCGCAACGGCAGAATGCCATGCAAAATCAGGAAGGAAGATTCCAGAATTTCTTTGCGCTAATTTGCAAAACTGAATAATAACCTCAAGAAACGATCGGCATCATAGCGGCAAAAGGTAAGAAAAAGGTGGCAGGATGTTTACGAAGGCGTTATCGGTTGTCTTATTAACGTGTGCGCTGTTCTCAGGACAACTCATGGCAGGGCACAAAGGACATGAATTTGTGTGGGTAAAGAATGTGGATCATCAGCTGCGTCATGAAGCGGACAGCGATGAATTGCGTGCTGTGGCGGAAGAGTCGGCGGAAGGTTTGCGCGAGCATTTTTACTGGCAAAAATCGCGCAAACCAGAAGCGGGACAACGTTGAGTCATTTGTTGCCGGATGCGGCGAGACGCCTTACCCGGCAGGCAATATCATGCAGATTCAATGAGTTGTGAGTAACCAGAAAACTGGCGTTTTACCCTTTTCGCTTAGGCAATGTTTTCAGCAGCTCATCCGGACTTACGGATGCCACTACGCTTCCCGGTAACGGCATTTTCAGTATGTGATTTTTGATTTTGCCAATGACGTGCATCTCGCATGGGCGGCAATCAAACTTTAGCGTTAATACTTCATCGCCGTTAACCAGTTGCATTGGCGTCGCCTTCCAGCTTTTGATATTGCCTTTCGCCTGTTTCGGGCACAGATTAAAGGCAAAGCGCAGACAATGCTTGGTGATCATCACCGGGACTTCGCCCTTCTCTTCATGTGCTTCATACGCCGCGTCAATCAGCTGCACACCATAGCGATGATAAAATTCACGCGCTTTCTGGTTGTATACGTTCGCGAGGAAACTCAGATGCGTTTGCGGATAAACCGGCGCAGGATCAGCAACCGGTTTACGGCTGCCGCGCTGGTAACTGGCAAGACGCGCAGCATCCAGCATGTCAGCAGCTTCACGGCGGAACTGGTTTAACAGACTGTTTGGTACAAACAGCGCCCCCGGCAAATTAATTTGCACATCGCGGGCGTAATAGAGGGTTTGCCCCAGTTTTGCCAGACCATCCTTCAGATTGTTCATTGCTTTTTCGGCGTTATTGGCTTCGTCGAACTGCCCGTCCAGCGTATGCGTGATGCTGACACCCTCTTCACTGGTGAGGGTCAGAATCAGTTGTTCCTGCCAGCCGCCCAGTTCAATGTCTACCGCCACCCGACGTTCGCTGGAGGTTTTTGTCAGTGCCTGCTGCCAGTTATGATCAAGATTACGGTTTAGTGGGTGATGTGGACGAATTTTGTGCAAATCTGCTGGCATTTCATTGGGCCAGACGCGGTACTGATTTTCTCCGGTTTTCTCGACCGTATTGGCACGAAAACCGACGACTTCACGTTTAATCAACACGTTCAGGCCATCGCCATTTGCCAGTGGCTCGGTAACGGCAACATCGAGATGATCTTTCGCCACTTTCAATACTTCGCCTACCGGCAGGCCGATAAATTTCGGCGAATCGAACGCGCCAATATCGCCTTTACGGGCATTCACAAAATAATCTGTGCTACCACGGTGGAAAGTCTTTTCCGTCGATGGAACAAAGAAATGTTCAGTACGACCTGATGAAGCGCGCGCCAGATCGCCACGTTCTTCAATAATGGCATCAAGCATCTGGCGATAATGGGCGGTGATATTCTTCACGTAGCTCATATCTTTGTAACGCCCTTCAATCTTGAAGGAGCGTACACCAGCATCAATCAGCGCGCCGAGGTTGGCAGTCTGATCGTTATCTTTCATCGACAGCAGATGTTTTTCATAGGAAACCACCCGCCCCTGATCGTCTTTCAATGTGTATGGCAAACGGCACGCCTGCGAGCAATCGCCACGGTTGGCGCTACGCCCTGTTTGCGCATGAGAAATGTAGCACTGACCCGAATAGGCCACGCACAGTGCCCCATGAATAAAGAATTCAATGGTCGCGTCCGTAGCCTGGTGAATCGCGCGGATCTGATCAAGATTCAGCTCTCGCGCCAGCACAATCTGCGTGAAGCCAACATCAGAGAGGAACTTCGCTTTTTCAACTGTACGAATGTCGCACTGCGTACTGGCGTGCAGTTCAATCGGCGGAATATCAAGTTCCAGAATCCCCATATCCTGAACAATCAGCGCATCGACACCGGTCTGGTAGAGGTCAGTAATCAGCCGTTGCGCGGGTTCCAGCTCATCATCATGCAAAATGGTGTTAAGCGTGACGAAAATTTTTGCACCATAACGATGGGCAAACGGCACCAGCTCGGCAATATCTTTCAGGCTATTACTGGCATTATGACGGGCACCAAAACCAGGGCCGCCGATATAAACAGCATCGGCACCGTGCAAAATAGCTTCGCGGGCAATGGCGGCATCGCGTGCCGGGCTTAACAGTTCAAGTCGATGAGAAGATACGGTCACATTCTTATCCAGTAGCTGAAAAATGGCGGCTATTTTAGCCACAAGCGCGACGTTGCGAAATAGTTTTCCCGCTTAACTGCGCGGGTAATGGATGAGGGAATGAAAATGTACGGTTTGCTCCCCACCATTACGATAGATATGCGTGACGTCTGCAGCAAATCGAACGCCTTCCCCACAATTAAGGGTCTGCCATTCCCCATCAACGCACAGATCAAGTTGTCCATCAATGACGACGACATGTTCGATTACCCCCTTCTCATGGGGCGTCGATTCGCTTATTGCACCAGATGCCATCTGAATCGAGAAGTGTTCGAAGCAGAGTTGTGGATCATAAGGAAACAGCGAAGTGATCACCATCGCCTGCTGTTGTGGATCATAAACTGAAGGCGTAGCGGACTGCGGCGGAGAAATAAATGTTGAAAATGGTACGTTCAACCCGGTGGCAATTTTCCATAATGTCGCGACCGTCGGACTGGACTCATTACGCTCAATCTGCCCTAACATTGCTTTAGAAACGCCCGTCGCTTCTGCCAGTCGCGAAAGACTCCAGCCGCGCTGCTGGCGTAGTTGTTTAAGTGTGGTGGATAAAAAGCGAGCGAGATTTTCCATGCGACTCCTCCGGCAAAACGGAAGTTTATCACTTGTGCGTTATAACGGACAAATGCTACGGTGCCTGTACGCTATAACGCACGAGGTGACTATGCGTCTGTTTTCTATTCCTCCACCCACGCTACTGGCGGGGTTTCTGGCGGTATTAATTGGCTACGCCAGTTCAGCGGCAATAATCTGGCAAGCAGCGATTGTCGCCGGAGCCACCACTGCACAAATCTCTGGCTGGATGACGGCGCTGGGGCTGGCAATGGGCGTCAGTACGCTGACTCTGACATTATGGTATCGCGTACCTGTTCTCACCGCATGGTCAACGCCTTGCGCGGCTTTGTTGGTCACCGGATTGCAGGGACTAACACTTAACGAAGCCATCGGCGTTTTTATTGTCACCAACGCGTTAATAGTCCTCTGCGGCATAACGGGACTCTTTGCTCGTCTGATGCGCATTATTCCGCACTCGCTTGCGGCGGCAATGCTTGCCGGGATTTTATTACGCTTTGGTTTACAGGCGTTTGCCAGTCTGGACGGTCAATTTACGTTGTGTGGAAGTATGTTGCTGGTATGGCTGGCAACCAAGGCCGTTGCGCCGCGCTATGCGGTAATTGCCGCGATGATTATTGGGATCGTGATCGTTATCGCGCAAGGTGACGTTGTCACAACTGATGTTGTCTTTAAACCCGTTCTCCCCACTTATATTACCCCTGATTTTTCGTTTGCTCACAGCCTGAGCGTTGCACTCCCCCTTTTTCTGGTGACGATGGCATCGCAAAACGCACCGGGTATCGCAGCAATGAAAGCAGCCGGGTATTCGGCTCCTGTTTCGCCATTAATTGTATTTACTGGATTGCTGGCACTGGTTTTTTCCCCTTTCGGCGTTTATTCCGTCGGTATTGCGGCAATCACCGCGGCTATTTGCCAAAGCCCGGAAGCGCATCCGGATAAAGATCAACGTTGGCTGGCAGCTGCCGTTGCAGGCATTTTTTATTTGATCGCAGGTCTGTTTGGTAGTGCTATTACCGGGATGATGGCTGCCCTGCCCGTAAGTTGGATCCAGATGCTGGCAGGTCTGGCGCTGTTAAGTACCATTAGCGGCAGTTTGTATCAGGCGCTGCATAATGAGCGTGAGCGAGACGCGGCGGTGGTGGCATTTCTGGTAACGGCAAGTGGATTGACGCTGGTCGGGATTGGTTCTGCGTTCTGGGGATTAATTGCCGGAGGCGTTTGTTACGTGGTGTTGAATTTAATCGCTGACAGAAACCGATATTGACATCCTCCACGCCCTGAAGGACGTGGATCCCTGCTACGTTCAGGCTGTCGCCTGAATCATTTCGGTGGGTTCCTGCTTCAACGGGCGGCCTGACTGCACCA